>QQUL01000063.1 GCA_008501565.1 Armatimonadota bacterium | reverse complement strand
CACATCGCATGTGCGGAGGAGAATAACGTAATCGTGGTCAGGTATGGATCCCTGAAACGAATAAAGAAACTGCGGTTCGAGGAAAATGACGGGGTTGTCGTCTCTTATCGCGGCCTTCATCAGACCCTTCGCGTCGTACGGTGTCGAAGGAAGCACGACCTTGAGTCCTGGAATGTGTGCGTACCAGACCTCCAAACTCTGCGAATGCTGCGCTGCCGTACTCTTGCCTGCTCCTCCTCCCTGAGGCATACGGATCACCCACGGCACAGAACACTGACCGCCCGTCATCAATCGGAGCTTTGCGGCCTGGTTTGCGATCTGGTCCATTGCAAGGCCAGAAAAGTCAACGAACATGATCTCAGCGACCGGACGCATGCCAACGAGCGCCGCACCCGTGGCAGCGCCGGCGATCGTGTTCTCCGAGATGGGGGTGTTGCGGACTCGCTCAGGCCCAAACTCATCGAAGAGGGTTCGAGTCACACCGAAGGCGCCACCGTGGGTACCGATGTCCTCCCCCAAAAGGAATACCGATTCATCATGTACCATTTCCTCGCGAAGGGCCTCCCGAATTGCTTCCTGATACGTTGTGACGTGCGATGGCACATCGTCGCCACACTGCTTTATCAAATCTGGGGACATCGTCGGTGCCGTGGCTCCGAGTGACGTCGCGTCCTTTTCCTGAATTGTCATATCTTCTCCGCTATGCGTAGATGTAGTCCATTGCGGTAGCCGGATCTGGTTCCGGACTTTGCTTCGCGAACTCGATCGCTGCCGCGATCTCGTCCTTCACTGTCGCATCAACACTCTCGAGGTCAGCTGCGGAGGCGACACCTGATTCGAGCAGAACCGTGTGGAAGGCAGGAATAGGATCATTCTTCCATTGCTCGGCCACCTCGGCACGCTCCCGATACACCTCGGGCTCACCCGCATAGTGTCCCTCAAGCCGGTACGACTCGGTAACGAGCAAGGTTGGGCCTTGGCCGGAGCGAGCTCTTGCTACTGCTTCGACCGCTGCCTCATGGACCGCGAGAACGTCGAATCCATCCACTCGCACACCGGGTATTCCATACGAAGCTGCGCGAACGGACAGATCCTCAATATTCGTTGAATCACGGATATTCGTGGAAACACCGTACTTGTTGTCCTCAAGCACGAACACCACAGGGAGATTCCACACAGACGCGAGGTTGACCCCTTCATGCCAGTTCCCAGTGTTAACACCGGCATCTCCCGTGAAGGGCACGGCTACCCGTTGTTCGCCCCGCATCTGAAACGCTAGCGCTGCACCCACGGCGATCGGAATCCCCGATCCAACAACAGCCAACGCGCCGAGGCTGCCGGTGTCAAACGCTGCGATGTGCATCGAACCGCCGCGACCCTTGCAATAGCCAGTCGCCTTGCCGAGAATTTCGGCCATCATGCGATCGGGTGTGGCACCCTTGGCCAAGTTGTGCCCGTGACTTCGGTGTGTCCCAGCAATGAGGTCTTCCACCTCAAGTGCCATGCAGACGCCCACGGCTGAAGCTTCCTGACCGATATAGGGGTGCACGGCTCCCTTGATCTGACCGCGCTTGAACAAGTCCATCGCCGCCAGCTCGAACTCTCTGATGAGCACCATCCGCCGATACATTTCGACCTTGGTTGCAGCGTCGACATCCATGGTGCTGTTACTCCCTTCGGTCTGTCTTCATCATCAACCATACAACTTCTTGATGTCTGAGGTGGTAAGGTAGTCTGATGTCACGTAGTATGACGTCCAATCATCGTAGCGTACATGTGGTGGGTGACAATCAACCGCCAGCGAATCGAAGAGATCGGCACACGACACGGTCATGGCAAGCCAAGAAAAGCAGCAAGACAGCCCGCAGATCTCGTTTCTCGGGTTGGGCCACATGGGTGTGCCCATGGCGACAAACCTCGCTCGCGCCGGGTACGACGTCACATCTTGGAACAGAACGCCCAAGAACGTAGAGTCCCTGGTCGCCGCCGGTGCCTCGATCGTCAGCGAAGCCTCAGAAGCAGCACGGGGCGCCGATGTCGTTATCACGATGCTCAAGACGGACACAGCCGTGAGAAGCGTGCTTTTCTCCAGCGGCGTGTTTGAGGCAATGAAGCCTGGCGCGACCGTGATCGACATGAGCTCCATACCCCCGGACACCGCGATCGAATGTGCGGAGAAGCTGGCTGCATCCGGTGTGTCGTGGCTTGATGCGCCCGTGTCCGGCGGGACACGGGGTGCCGCGGCGGGCACACTAACAATCATGGTCGGCGGGACAACCGAAACATATGATCGGTGCCACGCAATTCTCAAGACGATGGGCACCGTCACGCACATCGGTCCTGCTGGTGCGGGACAGGTAGCCAAGATTGCCAATCAAATCATCGTTGCCACAACGATCGGAGGCGTGGCAGAGGCGCTTCTACTCACGATCGCAGCCGGACTCGATCCAACCACCGTGAGACAGGCTCTCAAAGGAGGATTCGCTGACTCACGGATACTTGAGGAGCATGGTCACAGAATGATTGCTCGCGACTTCGCTCCGGGCGGTTCTGTCGAGGTCCAGCTGAAGGATCTCAACACTGCGCTCGCCAAAGCCCGCGAACTCGACCTTGTACTTCCGCTAACCGAGCAGGTGACCAGCGAATTCCAAGCGCTGGCTGATTCGGGCAACAATGATGCCGACCATTCTGCTCTTATCCTTGAGCTGGAGAGGATGAGAGGCGTTCACACGGGACCGAGCAGCGAATTGAAGCCGTAGCCCGGCCGGAATCACTCAGGCACCTTCCGCGCCCGCAGCTTCAGCTTTCCAACGGCCACCATCGCCAGCTCTTCAGACTGGATCGGTTCACGGTCGGAGCCGATCAAAGCGTGAGATCGACAACCTGATTCTGCTCTGCCGACCTGTACGCTCGGTCCACGAGTTTCAGGGTCCTCAGATTGTCAGCGCCCGATGTCTCTGGAGGTACCCCGGTCCGCAACGCATCGAGAAATGCCTCGTGGATCGGCACCATGCTTGCATGAACCACTGCATAATCCGGATTGGCCCATGAGTATCGCGGGGGTGGATAGCGACGCATTAATGTGCCGTCCGAAGTTGTAGCTCGAATCCAGAATCCCGGGCACAACTCAAG
>QQUL01000059.1 GCA_008501565.1 Armatimonadota bacterium | reverse complement strand
CTTGACCAGGACGGCACACCGGTACGCATTGAGGAGAAGCCGGTTACCCCGTCATCCGACCTCGCGGTGATCGGGTTGTACTTCTTTGATACTGATGTCGTGGAGATCGCTCGGGGACTGGAGCCGTCCAGTCGGGGCGAGTACGAGATCGTCGACGTCATCGATGACTACCTGCAGCGATCGGCTTTGACCGTTGTCCAACTTGGACGCGGGGTTGCGTGGCTCGACGCGGGAACACCTGATTCGCTGCACGACGCCAGCGCCTACGTTCGTACGATGGAAGCCCGTCAAGGTCTCAAGATCGCATGTCTCGAGGAGATTGCATTCAGAAAAGGGTTCATCTCACAGGGTCAGTTCGTGGAATTGGCTGAGAACGCCACAAACCCTGACGATCGCAATTATCTGTTGGGTCTGCTGCAGTGATCTTGTACGGAGCGGCGAGGGAGGCATGACGTCGATGTCATCTGACCACTTCGTGGGCACGGGGGCTGGCCTGATGCCGGAGGTACTGTTGATTCATCCCACGGTGCATGAAGATCGGCGCGGAACGTTTCGCGAGACCTTCAGCGAGAAGCGACTCCGAGTCGAGCACGGCATAGACCGGGATTGGCCACAGGACAATCACTCGAATTCGCACGCGAACGTCCTGAGAGGTATCCACTTCCAGCTTGGTGCACCGCAAGGCAAGCTGGTTTCGTGCATGCTCGGTTCAATCTTCGATGTTGCGGTCGATCTGCGCCCGGACTCGTCAAGCTTCGGGTTGTGGGTCGGCACCGAGCTCAGTCGCAGCAACGGTCTCCAGCTTTGGATCCCGGAGGGCTTCGGTCACGGATTCCTGGTATTGACGGAGAGCGCGGATGTCACATACAAGGTGACATGTCTGTACCAAGCTGGTTCATCGCGAACGCTCGCGTACGACGATCCGAGTGTCGCAGTAGCGTGGCCGATCAACGGGGAGCCAATTCTCTCGGAGGAAGACGCCCGTGGCCTTTCGCTCGACGATGTCCGCGAGCTTTTGACAGCGGCCCCACCGGATCACTAAATCGTCGCCGCGAGGTCTTCGACTTGTTGGGGGAACCCGCTGTTGAGGGCTCCCTTGATAGCTGGAAAGAACATCGCTGACAACATGCCCTTCGTTGTCAGATCGATTGAAACGGTGACGTCGCACGTGTCCCCGGTTTCGGTGAGGACCGTGGTGACATGGCCCACGATTTCGGAGGTGTCCATGTCGAGGACGAATCGTGTTGGCTCGGTAGCTTCGATGGTCGTTGCTGTTCCCCTGTAGACCTTGCCCCCCACATTGGCGCCCCACTCAAAGGACACGAGGGTTCCATCTGCGGAGTGTTCCGGATTCGAGACGTATGAGATAGGACCGATACCGGCCCAGGTGTCTTCAAGCTGCAGTTTTGCCCAGGCGTCCTCGATCGACGCGCTGAGGGGTACGGAGTGTGAGATCGACATTGACGGCATCGGATCCCGATCAATTCAAGTTGCGTTCAGGAGAGTCAAGGGCGACCATCCTCTTGGCATATGGGGTGACACTGTCGAGACCCTACTCGGTCCACGTATCAGTCGTGAGTCTCAGTCGGATTCTGTCGGCCACGTTTCTGAGAGTGTCGTCATCTGTTGGCTTTGCGTTCGCGAAGTCAAGGTCGGTGACGGTGTTCATCGGAATGAGGTGCACGTGGGCATGGGGGACCTCGAAGCCAGCAATCATCAGCCCCACACGAGGCGGGCCGAATTCGGCCTCGAGTGCCTTTGCCACGTCGTGGCTTGTTGCCATGACGTGTGACAGCGTCTTGCGGTCCAGATCGAGCCAGTTGTCGACCTCAGCGATGGGGACGACCAGCGTGTGGCCCGGTGCGTGGGGCGCGATGGAGAGGAATGCGACACAGATGTCATCTCGGTACACGATGTGACCGGGCAGTTCACCGGTCATGATCTGTGTGAACATTGTCGCCATGTGGTTTTCCTCCTGTGTCATAGTGGGCCGAGGTGACACTGCAGGTACCCTAGACAATGATGAAACGCGCTGTGCACCTGCGCTCCATGTGGATTGCCGACCTGCTTTGGCTTGTTCTTGCGATTGTCGTGGCCACGCAACGTGTGTTCGGAGTGTGGATGCCGTGGCTCGCCGACACCCCAACAGGGACCCTCATGCCCTCCGCGGGCCTGACGGTGGGCGGTGCGATGTTCTCGATATTCGTCACCTATCGCGCCGGCGAAGCGTCGGTCCCACGACCATCGTACGGGCAGGCAATCGCGATCGTGACTCCCACGCTTGTCTTCACGGCGATCGGTCTCATCGTGTCCCGCGAGTACTTCTCCCGCCAGTGGTTGCTTGCGGTGTTCGTGCTCTGGGCGAGCCTGCTCCTGCTTCACAGAGCGTTGCTCCGACTCCGGCCGTGGACCGAGCAGATGGTGGTCATCACAGGGGAGACGGCCCTTGCCGACGTCATCAATGCAAGTGATCACGCGACGGTGATTGCCATCGTCGCGCCAGACGACGATCCTTCGGAGATACCGCTTGTTGAGAGTGCAACTCTGGTCGTGGACCTTCGGTCTGTCTTGTCCGAGGACATGGCGAGGTTCGTCTCGTCTGCATCGATGAGCGGTCAGAATGTGAGACCGCTCGTTGAGGTATACGAGGAGCACACCGGCCGACTTCCGTTGGTCCACATCGTGCGAGGCTGGGAGATCACCCGCCCTGTTGCCCGCTCAAGATACGCGCCGATCAAGCGGGTCCTCGAAGCGGGTGTCACCATCGTGACGGCTCCGCTGTGGCTAGCCCTCGGAGGACTCATTGCCGTTGCTATTCGGCTGAATTCGCGGGGGCCGGTGATCTATCGCCAGACGCGTACCGGCAAGGACGGGTCCACCTTCACCTTGTACAAGTTCAGATCAATGGTGGTGGACGCCGAACAGGATGGTCCCCAGTTCGCGAGCACGAACGACCCACGGACCACGCTCCTGGGACGACTCCTCCGAAGGACCCGTCTTGATGAGATTCCTCAGCTCTGGAACGTGGTGCTGGGTGATCTGGCGCTCGTCGGACCACGCCCGGAACGGCCAGTTTTCGTCGAGGAGTTCTCACGCGCCATACCCTTCTATGACGCTCGTCACCTGGTGCGCCCTGGCATCACGGGCTGG
>QQUL01000203.1 GCA_008501565.1 Armatimonadota bacterium | reverse complement strand
ATACAGACAGGTTGTCCCGTACTCGCGGTGTCCGAGGAGACGCACCTCGTAGCGGTGGTGTTCTCGGGAAACGCAAGGTTCATGCTGCAGTCGGCAACATCGCTGCTGGACGAAGCGAACCAGCGCCTCCAGTCCCTCGAGCGTCTCCGTCGACAGTTTGACGAAGCCGTGGCCCGCCTCGAGCGGTATGAGGTTGATGGTGTTGTGTCGTACCGGGAAGTCGTGAGCGTTGTGCAGAGGGCTGCAGTCATTCGTCTGCTTGCCATGGATCTGGAGCCGATAACCGCTGAACTCGGAGATCAGGCCTCCGTGATCTCCCTGCAGGCAAGCGACCTCGTCGAAGGGGTCGATGAGGTAGCCGAACTTGTCAACTTCGACTATCAGAAGCGAAAGCCGCGACCTGGGTCGTCGGTGTACACCCGGCTCGACGACCTCGACCGCGATGAGTTGTTCGATGCCGCAGCCGTAGGTAGTGCACTCGGGTTTGTTCCGGCCGATCTGCACGTTGGGCCGAGAGGCGCACGGATGCTCGCCGGCGTGCCGCGACTCCCGGAGCCGGTCGCCGAGGCGATCCTGCGGAAATTCGGTTCATATGCACGCCTACGGTCGGCTTCCGTGAGCCAGCTTGACAGCGTCGAGGGTGTTGGGCCGACCCGCGCCCAGACGATCCGGGCATACCTCGACCGACTTGACGAGGTCGGTCTTCTCGGTGATACCGTGAGCTGACGACCGACTGGGCCCCACGACCGATACAATTCAATGTTCCGACCAAATCTCGAGGATCTGTGGCAACCAAAAAGACACCAGCGAAGACGTCTGCAGCCAAAAAGCCTGCAGCCAAGAAGCCTGCAGCGAAAAAGGCAACGGCCAAAAAGCCTGCAGCCAAGAAGACTACGGCCAAGAAGCCTGCAGCGAAAAAGACTGCGGCCAAGAAGAAGCCTGCAGCAAAGAAGAAATCCGCGGCGAAGAAGTACCCGTTCGCCGTCGGTGACAAGGTTGTGTATCCGCATCACGGTGCTGCGACCATCATCAAGAAGCAGCGGGTTGATTTCGCAGGCGAGAAACGCGACTACTTCGTGCTCGAGGTCGCGACGGATCAACTCACGATCCAGGTCCCAGCAGAAAACGCCCTTGAGCGGGGTGTGCGACCCGTCATCTCCAAGAACAAAGCGAGACAGGTCTTTGCAACATTCAAGCTCGAACCCCAAGAGGCGGGAGCGAACTGGAGCCGGTGGTACAAGCTACTCACCGAGAAGATCAATTCCGGGGACATCTTCCAGGTTGCCGAGGTGGTACGGGACCTCACATACGCCCAGCAGGTGAAGGGTATCTCACCGGCCCTCAAGCGAATGCTCGCCAAGGCTCGGTTGATCATCGTGTCAGAACTTCGGTTCTCCCTCAAGCTCAGCGAAGAAGATGCGATAAAGAAGCTCGACCGGGCGCTGCCAAAGGTCGAGGTGCCAGAAGACGCATGATGCCAACGGCTGGCCGATCTCGTTGAAGATCTGGGCCATCGTTCTTGCGGCAGGTTCGGGCCAGCGATACGGCGGTCCCAAGCACGAGCTTGATCTTGGCGGGCTTCCGCTGTGGAAGCGTTCAGTGTCCGTCCTTGAGTCCGCCGGTATCGACACCGTCATCGTCGTCGGACCGGTTGATGGCGGGATCCCGGGTGGCGCACGACGCCGAGACTCCGTTGCGGCGGGACTTGCAAAGATTCCTGACAGCGTCGAGTGGGTGTTGATTCACGACGCGGCACGCCCCCTGATCACGAGGCGGCTGGTGGCGACCGTGGTTGATGCTGCTCGTATCGGGAACTCCGACGGCGTGATCCCGGCACTTGCTGTCACCGATACGCTCAAACTCGTGGACGGTGACACCGTGCTCAAGACCGTCGACCGGAGTCAAATTGCCGCGGTCCAAACACCCCAGGCATTCCGCACAAGACTGCTCCGTGAGGCGCATCTGATCGACCCGGAGGACGACGCGACCGATGATGCCGGGCTGATCGAACGGATCGGCGGTACTGTCACGATCGTGCCGGGAGATCGAACCAACATCAAGATCACGTATGAAGGAGATCTTGAGCTTGCGGAGCGACTGATCAAAGGGTTGCAGGATGAGTGATGTCAGGACCGGAGTCGGATATGACGCCCACGCTTTTGGTGGCGACGGGCCAGTCGTGCTGTGCGGCGTGCCCATTGAGCATTCGTCCGGCGTCGTCGGCACGTCCGACGCTGACGTCGCGGTCCATGCCGTTTGTGATGCCCTGTTGGGGGCTGCCGCCTTCGGTGATCTCGGTCAGCACTTCCCGAGCATTGCTGAGAGCTCAATCGATGCCGACTCACTCGAGATGCTGACAACCTGTGCGGACATGGTCCACTCCGACGGCTATTCGATAGCGAGCGTCGATGTGACGATCATCGCTCAGGAGGTGATGATCAACCCCCATCGCGAACAGATGCGCATGAAGCTCGCTGAAGCCGCATCAATGCCCGTCGAACGCGTCTCGGTAAAAGCGACAACGACCGACCACCTGGGATGGATCGGTCGGAAAGAGGGGCTCGCCGCCCACGCCGTTGTCACGGTGGCGAGATAGCGAAGCACGATTGCGCGACCCCAACGCCGTGCGTTGTGGGGGTGGAACAAGGGTCCGAAGCAAGGTCAGAGTGAAGCTACGACCGCACGGCCAACAGCGGGATCGTTGGTGACGACGGCGGTTACACCGCAGCGGAACAGCCGTTCGATTTCGTTGGGCTCATCCACCGTCCAAGCGACAACGCCGAGGCCCCGTGCGGCGGCAAGATCGACAACACCACATGCATCTCGCACAAGGTGCGACGCAGCGAGATTCACCGTCTTGTGCCCAGCGCGGCGAGCCCATCGTGTCGCCAGACCGAGAAGCGTTCGTTCACTGACGAGGAGACCCGTGGAGATTGCAGGAGCGATCTGCCTGACCCGACCGACAGCAAACGGGTCGAATGATGACAAGAGGATTCGCGAGGCATCGTCATGATTCTTGAGCTCTGTCACGGTTTCGTCCACGATGATGCGCTTGGCATCGCACCCCGGCTCCATTCGGTGGTTCTTGATCCCGACATTGACGAACACGGAGCGCGGGATAACGGAGAGACCCTCGCGTAGTGTCGGAATGTTCTTG
>QQUL01000247.1 GCA_008501565.1 Armatimonadota bacterium | reverse complement strand
GACGAGGTACAGGAGGCATTCGAGATCGAGAACGAACAGCTGTATCAGGCAAGCTTCCCGGCCCAGTTCCTGTCGGGCCTGATCATGCCGATCATGATGTTCAGCGGGAACCTCAACTATGTGATCATCGCGTTCGTTGGTGGACTCAGGGTTGCGATCGGAACCATGAGCCTCGGCGATGTTCAGGCCTTCATCCAATACTCCCGCCAGTTCACACATCCCGTCACCCAGATCGCGTCGATGGTGAACCTACTCCAATCCGGTGTCGCGTCAGCCGAGCGGGTATTCGAGCTGCTCGATGCAGAAGAAGAGGAGCCAACCGATCACCATCCGAGAATGGTCGAGAACCCTCATGGTCGGGTCGTCTTCGAGGATGTCTCGTTCCGCTACGAACCGGACCAACCCCTGATCGAGGATCTGTCGATGACGGTCGAACCCGGACAGACGGTTGCCATTGTTGGACCCACGGGGGCCGGGAAGACGACGATTGTGAATCTGATCATGCGGTTCTACGAACTCGACGGTGGTCGTATCACGATCGATGGTCTCGATACCTCGCTCATGCCGCGTGCTGACCTTCGATCCCAGATCGGAATGGTCCTTCAGGACACATGGCTGTTCAAAGGAACCATCCGCGACAACATCGCCTACGGGAATCCGGATGCGAGCGATGACGAGATTCTTGAGGCGGCGAAGGCGACATTCGTGGACCGCTTCGTTCACAGCCTCCCGGACGGCTACGAAACCGTCATCGATGATGAGGGAACGAACATCTCGTCCGGTGAGAAGCAGCTCATCACCATCGCACGAGCGTTCGTCGCACAGCCGGCGCTCCTGATCCTTGACGAGGCAACGAGCTCGGTTGACACTCGAACGGAACTGCTCGTGCAGCAAGCCATGGCGGCGCTGCGATCAGATCGGACGAGTTTCGTCATCGCCCACCGGCTGTCGACGATCCGGGACGCCGATCTCATCCTTGTGATGGAGAACGGACGCATCGTCGAGCGGGGAACCCATGAGGAACTCCTCCTGTCTGACGGAGCGTACGCATCGCTGTACAACTCGCAGTTCGGAATGTCTGACGTCTGAAATCCGACGTCTGATTTCCGATGACCGATGACCGATGACCGATGACCGATGACCGATGACCGAAGTCAAGGTACGGATTGCGAAGCGTGCTCTGCTGAGAGCCGAAAGCTGAAAGCTGAAGGCTCCGCAGTCAGTGGGCGGCACTCGCTGTTGGGTGACTGCAGACAAGCCCTGCGATGAATCCGGCGATTGCCGAAACGGCAGCCGGATCGAGTACGGGCACCCCGACCGACCAGCTCGCATCGCTCACGATCGCACAGAGCTCGGTCGGGTCGCACAGGAGGTCGTCGCTGTTGTCTGCCCTGTGCACCTCGATCTTGGGGTACGCGGACGACCGGCCCCCCTCGATGAGCACAAGGTCAGTGTCCGTCATGTGTTCACCCACAACCGCGTCGATCTCGGGGGATCGACTCGGCGTTCGAAACACCGCGACCTGCGCTGGACTCATCCCAACAACGATTTCCGCACCGCTGCGGGAGAACCGGCCGGTGTCCTTGTCAGCGACGTCGAACGCGCTGTCACGATGGTGATGCTTGATCACACCGACACGAAAACCACGACACATCAGGTCAGGAACAAGCGCTTCAATCAAGGTTGTTTTTCCCGACCCCGATCGACCAACGATGGCGACAATGGCTGGCGGCTGCTCTCCATACGTGCCGAACAAAGGGGAGATTCCGCTGTGTTCATGCGAGATCATGCTGCCTCCTTCGTTGCGAACCGGTGTCTCCGAATCCATACAGTAGTCACCCCAATCCGGTTTATGAGTCGAGTACATATGAACTTCACAACTGTGCTATTGTTCCGGAGCGAACGGAGGCCCATGTGAAAAAAGTAACAAGGCGCAAGTTTCTGAAGGGATCGGCCGTAGCGGCCGCGGGCGCCTATGTCGCCTCACAGGCTTTTGACACTGCCTTCACCTTCTTCCAGGCAGCACCCGGCATCGACAACCCCCTCGTGTTCTACCCGAACCGCGACTGGGAATCGATCTACCGTGACCAGTACGCCTACGACGGCTCCTTCCCCGTCGTCTGTGCCCCCAACGACACGCACATGTGTCGACTCCGTGCCTTCACTCGCAACGGCGTCGTCATCCGGCTCGAGCAGAACTATGACGGCGACAATTACAAGGATCCAGCTGGCAACTCCTCAACGGTTGCCTGGAACCCTCGCGGCTGCCTCAAGGGCTACACGCTTCACCGCAGGGTCTATGGGCCATACCGCCTCAGAACTCCGATGCTGCGCGCCGGCTGGAAGCAGTGGGCCGATGATGGTTTCCCATCCCTTTCGGACAACCCTGAGCTGCGGGTCCAGTATCACTTCGACAGCCGCTCCGAAGATGAGTTCATCCCGATGGAGACCGCCGAAATCGATGACTATGTCGCGCGGGGTCTCGAAGCGATCGCAACAACCTACTCCGGTGAGGAGGGCCATCGGCGGCTGATCGAGGAAGACGGCTACGAGCCCGAGATGCTCGAATTCTGGGAGGAGTCAGGAGTCCGAACGATGAAGTTCGGGTCGTCGCTCCCCGTTCACGGCGTTGCCGGGAAGTTCGGTCTCGGCAGATTCGCAAACATGCTCTCCCTTCTCGATGCCAGGGTGCGTGGTGTGGGTGAGGAGGAGGCCGTTGGAGCCAGGGAATGGTCTGAGTACACGTGGCGAGGCGACCAGGCACCAGGCTTCCCGTTCGTGCACGGTGTTCAGGCTGCCGAAACCGACATGTCAGATCTCCGCCAGTCGAGGCTGCTCATCCAGGTGGGCAAGAACCTCGTTGAGAACAAGATGCCCGAGAGCCACTTCTTTCAGGAAATCATCGAGCGCGGTGGCAAGGTCGTTTCCATCGTGCCCGAGTACGGGCCGCAGGCTTCCAAGGCTGACTACTGGATTCCGGTCCGAGCCGGTCTTTCTGATACCGCACTGTTCCTCGGTATCGCAAAGGCGCTGATCGATCGGCGGCTCTACGACACCGACTTCCTCAAGCGCTTCACAGATTTCCCACTCCTGGTTCGTCTCGACACGCTTCAGCGGCTCAGACCCGATGAAGCGTTTGCCGGGTACACGCCCAAGCTCG
>QQUL01000118.1 GCA_008501565.1 Armatimonadota bacterium | reverse complement strand
CCGTAGATCGTGACCAATCGACTCATACTTGCGTTGGAGGTTCTTGGCACGGCGAACCCGATCGATCGCCTTGCGGCGGGCGGTGGTCGTGAGCCAAGCTGCCGGCTTGTTCGGAATCCCCTTCTTCCACGCTGAAAGAGCCGAAATGCAGGCGTCCTGGAGTGAATCCTCAGCGAGCTGGATATCGCCCGTGTAGCGGATCAAAGCCGCAAGTACGAGGCCGTGCTCCTCACGGAACACGGCCTCAATGGCTTGATCGGCTGTTGACATCTACTCGCTGAAATCCCACACCGGCCGAAGCTCCACACAGCCGGTCTCGGCTGCGGGGATCTCGGCAGCGAGCTTGATTGCCTCATCGAGATCGTCGGTCTCGAGGAGGTAGAAACCGCCGAGCTGTTCCTTGGTCTCGGCGAACGGTCCGTCGGTTACCTGGAGCTCCCCGCCACGGACGCGCACCGTCGTGGCTGCCTCGACGCTGTGGAGGGCTTCGCCACCCTTGTTGATGCCAGCGGCATTGACCTTGTCGGTGAATTCGGTGTATCGCTGCATGATGCCTTCGAACTCGGGCGTTCCCGGCTGGGCCGCATCGGCTTCATTCGCATAGATGAGTGCTGCGTACTGCATCGTTGTCTCCTTGTGTGGACGGTTGATCCGGAACGTCCGGCCGTCGTGGAAACGACGAATGGCGACGTTGCGAATCGACAGCGTACCTGTGGAGTCTTGCAGGCGCGAGATGGGCGGGTGACGGAGTGGGTAATCGCATCCTGCTGAGGAAAGATCTACCATTGGCGCATGAGTACTGAACACACCATGTCTGGCGGAGGCTCGCCGTCGGACCGACCTCTGGGACGGGGTCGCAGCAAGGGCTTGACCATTCTCGTCACGATCGTGACCCTCGGCATCTGGACCCTTGTGTGGTCCTATCAAAACGGTGAGGAGCTCAAGAAGTACCGAAACGACGGGTTGGGTGGCGCCATCTACCTGATTCTGACGTTCATTTTCGCCCCGATCACCATGTTCATGATGGCTGACGAGGTGGGGAAGCTGTACATCGATGACGGTCAGCCAGCACCCATCACGGCGTTGTGGGGTCTGTGGATCTTGCTCCCGATCATTGGCCTATTCGTCTGGTACATCAAGATCCAGAACTGTCTCAACGACTTCTGGGAATCAAAGGGAGCAGCGCCAGCCGCGGGCCTCTGAAATCAGACCACCGAATCCGACGGCTCGGGATGGTCACCTGAACGGTTGGTGACCTACCAACCGCGGATGCTGGCGATGGCGCTCGCACGGTCGGTCACGCCGAGTGCCCGATACACGCGCTCGAGGTGTTTGCGAAGCGTTCCCTCGGCGATGCCAAGTCTTTGGGCAATGACCGCGTTGGTGCCTCCTTCGGAGAGTTGGAGAGCCACCTCGATTTGCCGAGCCGAGAGACCGGCTTCCTTCAGCCGGGTAGTGCTCGCATCGACATGGGTTTCGACCATCACCACGTGGGGTCCGATCGGGCCGGGAACATGCCAACCAGCGACTCCGTTCGCCTCTTCGGAGAGGCGGGTGGATGGCGAGCGGACCGCAGGCTGGGACGAGTCGTAGGAACCGACGCCGGTTGTGAAGGATGTGCGAAGTGGTTCCGGTAGGAGCTCGCCAGGGGTCAGCGCCACACCTGTCGTATTTTCGAGTTCATCGGCGTCCTCGGTGACTGCCTGTACCTCACCGGATTCATCAGCGAGGGCGCCTGTCCACCCTTTTGCCCGGATCGTCTCGCGCGCGATTGAGAGTTCTTCGCGCAGCTGAATCGTGCGATACGCATGGCCGAGATGTGGTCGCAGCGTGTTCATGATCGTGCGGTCCCGTTCGGTGAAGCCCCCGGTTCCCGAGTTCACCGCAAACCCAACCACCGTGCCGGGCGGAGCGGGCAGGGTTACGGCCATCTGGCTGTCGATGCCGAGGGGTCGGAACATCTCTTGGTAGAGGTCGGTTTCGTGGAGTTCGTCCAGGCTCAAGAAGTCGGACCACATCATGGCTCGCGTGTCACCCGTGTCCTCGAAGTGGCGTACGAGCGGGTTCTGGAGCATGAGCCTCTTGAATACGGGAACGAACTCCTCCATCAGGTCAGGTTGGGTTGGGAACGCAGTCCATCGGATCCTGTTGGCCCTCGGATTCATCTCGTTGTACGAAGCGTCGATGCACGGGATCAGCTCGACGAGACCTTTCATCGTGATGGTCGCGTAGTCGTCGACCGTGGTTGCATCGCCGACTGCTTCGACCAGCGACAGCACCCCGGCTGCGTCGTGCTCGTTGAGCTGAGAATGGCCCATCTCGGAATGATGCCAGATTCTCCTTGTATATGGCGCGTACGCGGAACTGCGTACTGGCCCGGAGCTGCAGAGACTCGACCCTGCCATTGCCTTGCTACAGAGTCAGTTGATCCGTCCAGGTCGCGCCAGCGCGCTATGCCATACCGGTTCGTATACTCCCATCCCACGACGCGGGGTGGAGCAGTCTGGTAGCTCATCGGGCTCATAACCCGAAGGTCGCGGGTTCAAATCCCGCCCCCGCTACGAAGAAAACCCTTGGTATTACTACAGATACCAAGGGTTTTCTCGCGCCGACGGTCTCCGATTGTGTTGTTCTTCTAACGGATCTTCTAACGGATCTTCCAGCGGGTGGGTCAGATGGCGGCCTGTGGCGCCGGATGAAGTGAGACCGCCAGAGGTCACATCGTGTAGCGTGTGCTCCTTGACACCCAGCGATAGGGATGAAGCCATGGCGGCATATCACGATCCTCGACGTGAGGTCGAGAAGCTCCGCTCTCATCTTGCGCTGCACGACAAGCCGATCGGGTTTCTCATCGGCGCAGGAGGCTCATCGGCGGTCACCGACATGGCGGGTGATGTGCTCATACCCGCGGTAGAAGCCCTGACCGAACGATGTAAACATGCCGTGACAGAGCTTGGCGACCCGTTCCCAGCGGTGTACCAGGCGTTGGAGGACGAGTTTGAGGACGACAGCCCTCCGAATGTTGAGGACATCCTCTCGTCGGTACGCCGCAAGGTCGCAGCTATGGCAGTCGGGGATCGATTGGCTGGTACGGATCGCCCGGTTCTGGAGAAGATTGAGGTAACCCTTCGTCGCACCATCGCAGTGGAGGCCATGCCGTCGGAAG
>QQUL01000272.1 GCA_008501565.1 Armatimonadota bacterium | reverse complement strand
CCGACTCGGATGATTGTTCCGTATAGGGGATGCCACGGACGCTTGGCACCGACGTAGTAGAAGTACATGGCACACAGCAATCCAACGGGAATCAACCAAGTGGAGTTTGAGAGCCCGTAGTCATCGAGAATCCACGTCCCAATAACGAGGTCGACTCCCAAGATGATGAGTGCACCGATGGCAATCAGGCGCTCACCACTCGTGAGTTGGCCAGACACGCTCATTGCTGAAGCAGACAAGTCGTTGATTGCGGATGGTTCTTCGGCTGGCTCGTTGCCTGCCACGTTTGGGTCATCGGTCACGATGTCCTCCCCTGAGTCGTCGAATCCCTCTTGGATTTCGCACCGCCAGACTAGAGATTCGCTTCTCCGGTTGCACGTCAAGTGAGAGCCGGGTCGCGATTGCACAATCGTTGTGCAACGCTTGGCAGGTGTCAGGCGTGTATGGAGTGATGGGTAATGGACGATTCTGAAATCTATGCGTCCGTTCGGAGGGATCTGATGCGATACGCCACAGCACTCACCGGGCCAGATGCCGCAGACGATGTCGTGTCTGTGGTTGTCACGCGCTCGCTTGCACGTTCGGGCGGCCTCGCTGGTCTACGGGAGCCGAAACACTATTTGATGAAGTCGGTTCTCAACGAGGTCCGGTCTCGCCACCGCAGTCAGGCCCGGCGCTCGGAGGCACCGGCCGCGACGTACGGTGCCGTCGACGACATTCCGGACTCGTCGACAGCATCGATTGTTGATGCCGTGATCGCATCGCTTCCTCCCCGCCAGCGTGCCGCTGCCTTCCTCGTGTTCCACGAGGAGTACACACCGTCGGAGGCTGCCGCAGTGATGGGCTGTCGCCCTGCAACCGTTCGTCGCTACCTCCATCTCGCCAGAACCCGTCTACGGGAGGCCCTCGATGGCTAGAGATCACATGGGCGATCACGCAGCAGACCGGTATCTGACCGAGGGATTCGAACGCCTGACCGCCGATGCAGGTGAAGGTCCAGAATGGTCCCAGGTCGGATCCCCAGCGTTCGGCGCATCCAGAGCCCCCGAACGGCGCGGCGGACTCCTTGTGGGCCTTGCGGTCGGTGTCGTCGCGGTGATGACCGTCGGCGTTGTGGCCCTGTCCCAAACCGGAGGCGGAACGCCCGTCGCCGAACCGACCATTGAATATGTGAAGCTCGCATGGTCCCAAGAGACCGAACTCACCTGCACCGGCATGAACACGCAGGACAACGGTGGTTTCGACAACGCAACGATCGAGATCTGGGGTCCGAACACCGATGGCCTTGTACGGATCGATGCGACCGCTCCCGACGGGACCGTCGAACGCATCATCTTCCAGTATTCCATCGCTGACGGCCGTCAAGGACAGGTGTGGTCCATCCCGGGGCAGCTTGGAGCACCGGATACGGTCTTCCACGAATCGGCATGCGTGACCTCCGATGCCGATGGAACCGGCTCCTACTCCATCGCCCAGTCACCGTTGGCGGGCCAGGGTGCCGATCTGACAGCATTCGTGCGGGTGCCATCCACTGACAGTGTTGGTAGTCCATTCGATGTGGAGCAGTGGCTCGAAGCTGGCGGAACGGCTGAAGACGGCGACTGGCTTGGCACGCCAGTAACGGTCTACACGATGGAGACAACGGAGGACATCGAGACAGGTGGACGAACCAGTGGAACCTCGACGACATGGTTTGACACTCTCCGCAGTCGCTACGAGCGCGTGTTCTTCGACAGCCGTTCCGAGACGCTCGGATCCGTGAAATGGGTCGTGGAGGTGGTTGAGCGAGACACGGTTGCCGAGTCGTCCGCGTCGTTCTCCACCGACGGGCTCTTCACAGAAGGAGAGAAGCCTTCGACGCCCACCCCCGACAGCTCCACGACCACCCTCCCCATCGATGGCCCAGACCCGAGCCTGCAGACATCATGCGGCCCGGTGTCTCTCGGAGCCGGACAGAATCCGGTGTTGCCAACGACCGTGCCAGATGCCGATGTCGCACAAGCCATAGCGGATGCAGAGGTGTCGCTCGGTCTTGAGGGTGCGTTCTTCGGAGAGTTTGAGTTCTTCGTCGCGGAACAGACGCCGGACTCCGTCATCCTCTTTGGTACCGGGACCGCCGACGGAGCCCCCTCGTACGCCTATGCGACCTTCAGGCTCAGCGACGGCACATGGGCACCATCAGGCTGGGGTGGCTGCCACATCGAAACCACAGCAGAAGGCTGGGGGACCGCCGACTGGATTCTCGATCCCGCCGTTGAGCTTGATTCGGAATCGACACAGATTGCGGTCCTGATCCAGGAACGCGAGTGTGCCTCGGGTCAGGCACCGATCGGCCGGGAGATCGTGCCTGTCGTGGTCCGATCAGCCGATCGCATCACCATCACCGTGTTCGTCGAGCGAGTTCAAGGGGACGCAACCTGCCCATCAAACCCGTGGCATCCGATCACCATTGATCTCGACGAGGCTCCGAGCGGCCTACCCCTCTATAACGGCCGACCGATCCCGAACACGCTGGTATTGCCGGGAAGGTGATGAGCCCTCAATGCGCGACGGCGTGGCAACGGTGTCGGCATATGCGCAAGAGAACCCCAGGCGGTGAGGGTCCCCGGTAGGCTGCTCCCATGCTTGATCTCTACTCTTTCATTGCCGACGTTGCAGACTTCCCCGAGCCGGGGATCGTGTTCAAGGACATCACCCCACTTTTGGCAAACAGTGAGGCGTTCCTCCAGGCGATCGAGGAGATGGCAGCGCCATTCTTGAAGAATGACATCGACATTGTCGTCGGCATCGAGTCCCGTGGCTTTCTCCTTGCAGGCTCGATCGCCGAACGGATCGGTGCGGGGGTCGGGCTGGTCAGAAAGCCCGGGAAGCTGCCACGCAAAACGATCTCGGTCACCTACGACCTTGAATATGGAACAGACTCCCTTGAAATTCATGAGGATGCATTTGCGTCGGGAGCCAACGTGCTCATCGTCGACGATGTCCTCGCAACCGGCGGCACCCTTGCGGCTTCCAACGAACTCATCGCAAAGGCTGGCGGCCGTGTCGTCGGCGCCACCATGCTGATCGAGCTTTCTGCCCTCGAAGGACGCGCCCGATTCGATGGTCGACTCCACGCCGTCCTGACGTACTGAAGTCGGACGTCGGACGTCAGATGTCAGATGTCAGATGTCGGATG
>QQUL01000024.1 GCA_008501565.1 Armatimonadota bacterium | reverse complement strand
GACTCAGGCGAATCAACCGATTCCGGGCTGTCCACGGAAGCCGGTGAATCAAATGGAGACGCGACTGGGTCGTTCACCGTCATCACAAGATCGGATGAACTCCATTCAGGCTGAGCAACGTCTCTCACGAGAACAACGTCTCGAAGCTCCGGAGCTTCCGGTTCGCTTCCGACATCGGATGCGATGGCGCTGCCTGCGGTGAGCGTGATGGCGGCGGCGATTGTGCCAGCCACGACTTTTGGTGGGATTGGTGGTGCCATGTGTTCTCCTTGGTGGCGAATACCGGATGAATACCTCGGTGAGGACAAGGTATCAACATCCACACTTGATGTAGCTAACCGAACGCTAAACGTGGCGTAAACATCGTCGGGCGGGTCTGAGACTTGTTCAATGTTCGTGTCATCATTGGGTCATGATTGATCCAGACCAGTCCCTCCATGAGTCTCACCCGGATCTGGGCCTGCTGCTCACCGGTGGCTCGGCACTCATCGAAGCAGCATTGGACGGCTCAACAACGCTCGAATCCGATGTTCGACCCGTTCAGGTGCGGTTCGTACCTGGCCGGACGGTCGTGGTTCAGTACTCAGCCTCCGTGTCGACACGAGGTGAAGGAAAACGGGTCGAAACATTTGTTGCTTCAACGGGACAGACCATTCCGGCACAGACGGCGGTGGTCTCCCACAAGGGAACCGCCATTGCCGTCTGGGTGGCCGCCGCTGATCCCTTCCTACCGGGGATGCGCTCGGTCAGCAGCCCTCGATCGGCAGGACAGCTCCTTGAACAGATCGGTATCGAGGCGAATGACGTCACAGTGAGGAGACGGGCATACCGCCCGGGTCGACGCGCCGTGACGGAGATACGGACCGCTACCGCCCGCGTGTTCGCAAAGACGGTCCGTCCCGAGCGCGTGGCGGGTCTCCAGAGACTGCACACGTCACTGGTCAGCCACGCGCCGATCCCGGCGAGTCTGGGCTGGTCCGAAACATCGGGAATCGCTGTGTTGCAGGCACTCGAAGGCCAGACCCTTCGTGAGGTCATGACAACCGATGCCCCCTCGCTGCCACCCCCTGCCAATCTCACCGATCTCCTCAGGACGATGCGTCACGCTGAGATACCCGCCAGGACGCGGCCGGGCCTCGTGCAGCGCGTTCGCGATCACGCCAGCCTGATTGCAACCATCACGCCGACACTGTCGGAACGTACGCACTTGCTGGCTCGATCGATCGAGGAAGCAGCGACCCCCGATACAACGCGCACGATTCACGGTGACTTCCACGCCTCTCAGATCATCGTCAATCGCGGCACCGTGACCGGACTCGTGGACATTGACACGGTTGGCTCAGGCGAACCCACCGACGATCTGGCGAACTTTCTTGCTCACCTGGACGCGGTGGCATCGGCGACGCCGCAGTCAGCAAACCAGATCATGAACTATGGGGCCGAGGTCATTCGACACTTCGATGGCATCACCGACCCCCGACAGCTGAGGCTGCGGGTCGCCGCCGCACTGCTGGGCTATGCAACCGGACCGTTCCGAGTCCAGGAGCACGATTGGAGAGCAGCCACGGAAGCACGGCTGGCACGCGCCGAACACTGGCTCGCCGCTGCGTCACCAACAAGCACCTGAGTCAACGACGCAGCCGGTCTATTTTGGCTCGTGGCTGGCTATCCAGATTCCGTGTCCTCCTGCGCGTCGAGTGCTGCGAGGGCGGTGTGAAGCGCCTCCCGAGCCCGCTGTGCGGCTTCGAGGTCGAGAGTGCTGGGGTTGAGGGATACCTTGAAATCACCGATTTCTGCCTCGATCGTCTGCTCAGGACTGAGATCCTTGAATTCTCCGACGACCTCGTAGGTCCGGAGCTCGTGGCTGATCCCCTTCACGGCAATATCGCCGATTGGGCGACAATAAAACCGGTCTTTGATGAGCGAGTAGGTCGCGTGGGTGATCTGGATCTGATTCAACTCGGCAGTAGCTTCGAGTCGAGCCGCAGCATTCACAGCGCCACCGACAATTGTGTAATCGAGCCGGTCTTCGGACCCGAAGTTCCCGACGGTGCAGAACCCAGTGTTGATGCCAATTCGCACCTGAAGTGGGTTCGGTCCGACAGCGTCGACCCACTCGGCGTTGAGCTGGGCAGTGCGCTTCTTCATGCGCAGAGCCATCGCAACACACTCGATGGCATCCTCCCGACGCCCCCGTGTCTGTGGGTCCCCGAAAAAGATCATGATTCCATCGCCGATGAATTTGTCGATCGTGCCTCCGCATTCGTCTGCGATCGCGGCCATTTCGCTCAGGTAACGGTTCAACACGTCACTGACGACCTCTGCCTCGAGCCTGTCCGTCAGGTCTGTGAACCCTGCAATATCGGAAAAGAACACCGTCAGTTCCTTCCGGTAGGACTGGACTTGAACCTCAGTCTTGCCCTCGAAGATCGAGTCGTAGACTTGGCGAGACAGATACTTGGCCAGCTTGCCAGACAGTGCTTCGAGTTGGAAGTTCTTCTCATTCAGCGCCTTGTTTGCCACCTGGACGGCGTCCTCGGCGACCTTGCGTTCCGTGATATCGCGGATGATGCCGCTGAAATAACGCCTGTCGTCGACAATCCATGTACCGAGTGACAGCTCGATCGGGAACTCTCTGCCGTCGCGGTGGAGACCCGCCAGCTCAACGGTCTGGCCTATCACATGACGCTCCCCACCCGATGTGACACGTTTGACACCCTCAGTGTGCGCCTCACGGAAGCGGGCAGGAACCACTACAGCCACCGGTTCGCCAAGCATTTCATCAGAGGTGTATCCGAACATCTCAGCGGCGGCGCCGTTCCATGACACCACAAGACCGTGATCATCAATCGAGATGATTGCGTCGTTTGCAGACTCGAGGATCGCCTCCATCCGGCGCTGCGATACGGCAAGAGCCCGAGTCATCTCTGATCGCTCACTGATATCACGGATGATTCCGCTGAAGAACCGATCACCCGCCTCCTCCCAAGTAGCGAGCGACAGTTCGATCGGAAACTCATGACCGTCGCGGTGGAGACCGAATACCTCGACGGTCTCGCCGATGATCCGGGTCTCACCCGTCTTCACGACGCGGCTGACCCCCGCAATGTGTGCAGATTGGAAACGCTCCGGCACAAGAACCGTCAGAGACTCCCCAATGCTCTCGGCCGATGTGTATCCGA
>QQUL01000254.1 GCA_008501565.1 Armatimonadota bacterium | reverse complement strand
CATCGCCGAAAGCCGCAGTGAGTGCAACGACGATGACCACCGCCCCGATCGCGCCATTGACGAAGACGGCCCATGAAGGGGCGGTCAGATAAACGGCGCCAGCGGTCTCCGAAAGTCCGAGATCAGCATCCGTCAGATGCCGCCAAACCAACAGGAGGCTGCCGAGCACGGTCTCCGTGTGAATCCCGGTGAAACTACGTGGCTCACGGAATCCCGGCAAAAGGGCGGTGACTGCGATGACCAAACCGGTCCCGCCCAGAACCATCGCCACGAGAAGCCGCTTTCCCCGCTGCCATGGAACCAAGAGAGCGGTGACTGGCCAACCTTTGGAAAGTATCCCGAGCGTCGCTGCAGTGACGCCACCACCATCTCGGTCGACTGCGAACCACGCTATCGCGGCGGTCGCGAGCAGAACTACCCACGGCTCGAGCCGAAAAAGGGCAAGCGGAAGGAGAGGCAGACTGACCAAGACAAACCGGTAGCCCGTTTGTGGATTGCTTGCGATACGATCTACGAGCAGGGCCGTGTAGACGAAGAAGACCGCGGAAGCTGGAACCCATACTGCCCACATGTCAACGCGGAGCAAGTGGGCGAGACCCGTCAACCCAATCAGCGGTATCAGAGCTCCGGGAAGGTGTTCGACAGGGATGTCGGAGTAGGGCACGGCACCGTCGAGGATCGCCGACCCGATGGCGCCATACGCATGAACGTCGGCCGTCAAGCCGGTATGTACGAATCCGTCCTGGTCAGCTACCGCTATGAGCCAAGCGAATACAAATGAAAGCCCACAAGCCACGATTGCGAACGTGCGGAGTCGGGAAACATCAGGGGCAGACATGGTGGTCGAGCGATCGTCCATCGACTGTCTACGGTAGGCGGAACGGTCCAGAATCAGAAGCATCGGATTCGGGTTGACCGTCGTGTCGGCTTGGGAATCGAGGCATGGGTGAGTAGTTCGAACGGAATGGGAGAAGACTGGGACGATCTCGCCGACTGGTGGTCAACGGAGAGCACTGACGACCCGGTCTATGCGGCGGACGTGCATCCCATGTACCGAGAGCTGACGTCTGACCTATCGGGAGTGATCGCTGACCTTGGATGCGGAACAGGGCAGGCGATGCAGATGACTGGACCACAAACGATCGGCGTTGACCTTTCGATGGATCTGCTGTCGCAAGCGGGCTCGATTGGGCCTGTGGTGCGTACGTGTCTTCCCTCACTGGCGTGCTTCGTCGATAACGCATTTGATCATGCCGCATCGATCTATTTGCTCGACCTGATCCGGGACGATGCAGCTTTCTTTTCCGAAACGGCACGTGCAGTGAAGCGCGGCGGTTCGTTGGTCGTCGTCATGAACCATCCCGTGTTCCTTGCCCCCGGATCAGGCCCCTTCGCCGATCCAGACAAGGAGATCTTCTGGCGCTGGGGGTCCTACTTCGAGATTGGCTCATCTCAAGAACCAGCCGGCCATCGGAACGTCGAGTTCTTCCATCGGCCCCTGGATGTTCTCTTGAACAATGCTGCCGCCGCTGGATGGTCACTCAACGTCATGCGCGAACGTCCATTGAGTCCTCAAGTCCTCGATGCCTTCCCTGAATTCTTCGGTCAAGACACCATTCCGCGACTGCTGGGTCTCAGATGGACAAACATCGGATGACTGATGACCGATGACACTTTGGCATGATGGGTGTGGGTGAGCTGGTCTGACCCTACCGATGACTGGCCTGTTTGTGCCTTGTATCGGACTTGTCGACTTGCCACCTGGTTTGTATCGGTCCGGGGGCCGACCGGTGGGACGGGTTGTGACCTAATAGGAGCCTCGCAAGAGCGTCCAAAGTGTCGTGTCCGTCCCGTCCCGGCCGGCGTGCTCCCATCTTGGATGAAAGGAGCATCTATGGCAACAACGATGACACAAACAGGGGTTGTGTGTGGTGTCGATACCCATGCCAATGTCCACACTGGGGCTGTACTTGACTTGAACGGTCAAGTGTTGGGGGTTACAAGTTTCCCAGCAACATTGGATGGCTATGGCGATCTATTCGACTGGGTCACAGGGTTTGGGTCTATCACGATTGCTGGGGTGGAGGGAACCTCAAGCTATGGGAAAGGGCTGACCAGGTTCTTACACAGCCACCATGTTGGTGTCGTTGAGGTCATCCGTCCGAATCGTCAGACACGCCGTTTGAACGGCAAGTCTGACCCAGTTGATGCCATTGCTGCAGCACGTGCGGTGCTTTCGGGTGAAGCTACAGCTATCCCTAAAACGGGAGACGGCCCGATCGAAGCGGTCAGGGCCCTCCATATTGCCCGCACGTCAGCTATTAAAGCCAAAACACAAGCTGGGAACCAGATACGGGATCTCATCACCACAGGACCCACAGGTCTCAGGGAACGGTTGCATCCACTCACAACACGTCAACGTGTTGATGTGTGTCGTCGTCTCAGGATCACCCAAGGTCACGACATTGCCGAGGCTGGGACACGACAAGCGTTACGGACCCTTGCTCGCAGACATGTAAGACTCACAGCTGAGATCGATGAACTCACCCAGGAACTGGACCGGCTCGTCAAACAGGTTGCACCCACGTTGTGTGCACTCAACGGAGTAGGCCCCGACGTGGCAGCCAAACTCCTCATAGCAGCAGGAGATAACCCTCACAGGATGCGCAACGACGCCGCGTTTGCATCATTGTGCGGTGTATCGCCTATCGACGCGTCGTCGGGAAAACAACGTCGGCACCGACTCAACAGAGGCGGCAACCGTCAAGCCAACAACGCGTTATGGACCGTTGCCATGGTCAGGATGAGCAAAGACCACCGGACCCAAAAATACGTCCAACGCCGCACCAAAGACGGACTCACGAAACAAGAAATCATCCGCTGCCTCAAACGCTACATCGCCCGAGAAACCCACACCGCAATCAGAAAAGACCTCCCAAACTTGACATAGGAGCGTCCGATCTCCGATGACCGACCTCAAGAGTCAAGAGTTCAGCTGCTGAACTCCAAGGAACTCGCAGCGGGTTCCCGACGTCAGACGTCTGATTGCGGACGTCAGATTGTGGACTAGGAGTTGGATGCTGAGCCGGGGACGCCTTGGACACCGTGTGAGAACAGAGTCAATGGTTGACGCATCTGATCTTCAAGGAAGACACCCGTTCCGATCGCAAGAAATACATCCCCGAG
>QQUL01000219.1 GCA_008501565.1 Armatimonadota bacterium | reverse complement strand
CGAAGCGCTCACCGCCGCTGAACGCCTCATCGCTGCAGCCTATGAGGGGAAGACCCTCGAGGATCCAGTAGCGGATCATCTTGTCCTGTCTGATCTGTCGGCTGTCGTTCGCCGCGTCGTTGCTCCCGTGACCCGACAGTTCGCAACAGCTGGCGACCATCAACGCGAGGTCTACGTTGGGGGAACTGCCCAGATGGCCTCCCTGTGGAACGACCTCACCATGGTGCAGCAACTTCTCGGGCTCATCGACCAACAGGCAGCCCTTGTCGATCTCATGAGTGATGACACTTCCGGCACCCAGGTGCGGTTCGGCCCGGATCTTGGCAACGTCGATGACCTCGCTGTTGTGTCGACCACCTATGAGATGGCCTCGGGCGGAAAGGGTCGGATCGGTGTGATCGGCCCGATGCGCATGGACTACCGACGCACGATCAGGGTTGTCGAGCAGGTGTCTGAGGGTCTCGGCGACCAGCTCGGAGCCGATGAATGAAGGACTACTACGACATCTTGGGGGTTTCGCGCGAGGCCACCACAGACGAGATCAAGAAGGCGTTCCGAGGTCTTGCCCGCGAGACCCACCCCGATGCCAATCCCGATGATCCGACCGCCGAAGAGAGATTCCGTGATATCGCTGAGGCATACGAGGTGCTGTCAGACGATCAGAAACGGGCACGCTACGACCGCGGTGAGACCTTTGGTGGACAGGATCTGTTCAGCCAGTTCGGTGGCCTCGAAGACATCCTCCAACAGTTCTTCGGAGGCGGATTCGGCGGCACATTCGGCGGATTCGGCGGTGGCGGCAGACGCGGTCCGTCGCGGGGCCAGGACATTGCCATCCGGCTCGATCTTGAACTCGCTGAGGCCGCCTTCGGTGTCGAACGCGAGGTGCAGTTCACGTCTGCGGTGTCATGCCAAACATGCGATGGAGTCGGGACTGCGCCGGGGACAACGCCGATCACCTGCTCGACGTGCGGCGGACAGGGACGTGTACAGGCGGCCCGCCAGACGATGCTTGGAACGATGATGTCCGTGCAGGAATGCCGCGACTGTTCCGGTACAGGGAATCGGATCGAAGATCCTTGCGAGACATGTCACGGAGACGGGAGACACGCCGGTGAGCGCACCCTCACGGTTGAGGTGCCCGAAGGCGTCGATACCGGGACGCGTCTGCGGCTGACGGGCAAAGGGGGTGCAGGTCAACGGAACGCACCGCCAGGGGACGCCTACGTCGAGATCCGAGTGAAGGAAGACGCTCGGTATCAGCGTGTGGGGGATGACCTGCACCATCGTGTCACCATTGGCTTCACCGAGGCCGCGTTTGGAGCCGAGATCGACGTGCCCCTCCTCGACGGGCAGACGGAGGCACTTGAAATCCCTGCAGGTACGCAGCCCGAGACGGTGTACCGACTCGGAAAGAAGGGCGTTCCGCGCCTTCAGCGTCGGGGTAGGGGAGACATGCTTGTCCACATCGAGGTGGCGGTTCCGACCGATCTCGATGGCGAGCAGGAGGAGCTTCTCCGTTCCTATGGGGACCTTCGCGGCGAACAACCAGCGGCGAAGAAGCGCGGCATCTTCCGGCGATGAAGCATCAGGCCCATCTGTTCGTTCCCGGCGACTGGGTCACAGACACGTTGCAGGTTCCTCGAGCCTCCGCAGCGCATCTCAACAAGGTACTGCGGTACCCCGACGGGGGCATCGTCACCTACACGGATGGGTACGGGCGTGTCGGTGGGGGGCGATGGGTGGATTCTGCGATTGAACGGGGACCGGAGCGACTCAAGCCACGGATCACCGACCTGACAATCGCGGTTGCTCCGCCAAAGCAGCGCGACCGGGCCCGTTTCGTCGTCGAGAAGGCTCAAGAATTGGGGGTTGCCAAACTGATCTGGCTGAATACCGACCACACCGTGGGTCAGCCACCATCTGACAGCAAGGTTGACGCATGGTTGACCGGGGCACTTGAACAGTCCCAAGGAGCTTGGCGCACACAGGTTTCCGGACCAGCGACTCTGGCGGACCTCGACGATCCGATCCTCTGCGATGCGACGGGACGGGACTTTCCCGGCGACGACCGCACTGCGACAGCAACGGTGGCAGTCGGTCCGGAGGGGGGATGGTCAGAATCCGAGCTTGCCGGCCGTCCCACCGTATCGCTCGGGCCGACTACTCTTCGCGTCGAAACGGCTGTGGTCGCGGCTGCGGCATTGTTTCTGCATCGACAGCGTCAAGGCGATAGTATTGCCCTACCTGAGGCGCTGGCCTAGAATGGCGACGGAGAGTGTTTGATCCAGCACTTTCGGTGGCCTAAGGAGACGGGCGAAAAAAGATGGACTACAACGAGAAGGTAGGCGAGCGGCTGCGAGCGATCAGGCTCCAGCGCGAGATGTCACTTCAGGACGTCCACAAGGCCACAGACGGCGAATTCAAGGCCGCCGTTCTTGGCGCCTACGAACGGGGCGAGCGCTCGGTATCCCTTCCAAGGCTCCATCGACTTGCGAGGTGCTACGAAGTTCCTGTGAATCAGATGCTCCCCGAAGACGACAACATCATGACGTCGGTTCTGCCGTCCGAGGGTGTCACCATTGATCTCACGCGTGTTGAGCAGCTACCCAACGATGTCGGCGATGTCATTGATCGGTTCCTCAAGAAGATCCAGGTTCAGCGACAGGACTTCAACGGCCGGGTTCTCACCATCCGCGGCTCGGACGTGGCGATGCTCGCCCTGCTCCTCGACACCACCGATGCGGCCCTCGTAGCCCAAATCAAACGCTGAACGAACTTCTGCCAAACGAAGGTGGACCACCTGCCTCGCGTGCTCGCCTCTTTTTCCGGTCGGTCATCGGTCATCGGGAACCCAGCTTCGCTGGGATCCTAGGAGTCCAGCAAGCTGGACTCCACGCATCCGTGATTCCGAGACTTCCCGTCCTACAGGGGTGTGCGGGATATACTCCCTCGAACGCTCACCGAGCGCTTCCGCATCTGCCAGGAGACAGGAAACATAGGTCTTGACCTATCCGCCTGATACAGACTCACGGGTGCGCGTTCCGTCCAACCATCTGATGATTGAACTATTGGGCAATCGGGACGTGCATCTCAAACGCGTCGAAAACGCGTTCCCTGGCGCGCGCCTTGTGGCCCGTGGAAACGAGATCGACCTCGTCGGCGACGACGCTGAAGTTGCCATGGCCCAC
>QQUL01000267.1 GCA_008501565.1 Armatimonadota bacterium | reverse complement strand
CCGCCCCCTGCACCTGCTCCGCCGAATCCAAACGGAAACGCCGCTAGGATCGAAATCGGGAACAGACTGCATCCGCCTCCAAGCGGAACCTGACGGGATGAGCTGCTGGCGAATAGAATCCCCGTGGCCCCGCCGAGCGCACATGCGGCGTAGATGTTGAGGAGACCGCCAGCCACTGGGCAGCCCGTGATCGAGAGGCGTGGAATCAGGCCGCCCGATCCACCGCATCCAAAGCCGTAGGGGGCGATGTTGACCACGGGCGGGTTGACATAGACTGCACCGCTTCCAACGGATAGGTATGAATGCCCCGACGCGCCTACCACCATCGTGCCCTCGTCCAGATCCAAGGACAGTCCAAAGCCGTCGTCTGACTGTCCGTCAAACGCCTGGCGCTTCTCCATGAGAGCCCAGTCGCGGCCGACGGGGTCGCGCTGGAAGAGATACGCCGCGCCGGATGTGAGATCGCACCCGTCCCCGGGTGCCGCGCCCACTAGCGCCCTACCCCCGTCAAGCGCAACGGCTGACCCGAATTCAGAGCCGGCACGCGTGTCCTCGGCGATCAGTTTGGCCTCTTGGGACCAGGACTGGAGAGCAGAGTCGTAGGCAAACACGTAGGCAGCTCCAGTGTCAGCCTCGGTGGATTCTTCGCTGATCGCACCGACCAGGATCAGGTCTCCATCAACGTCGACGCTCACGCCAAACTGATCCCAGTCTGGCGGGCCGGGGGCGACTAGCTTCTGCTCCTCTTGCCAAGTGCCTGTGGATGGATCTCGGCGAAACACGTAGGCACTTCCAGAGCCGCTGTTGGCTTCCCAGGCCCCTGCCACGACAACATCATTAGATACGGCAATCGCGTCGCCAAGAAGGTCTCGTGCCTGACCATCAGAAGCCTGAAGCCTTGCGACACCGACCCAGGATCCGGTTGGGTCTCGTTCGAAGACGTGGACTGCCCCCATCTTGTTCGCGAATCCCGAACGGCCCACTGCGAGCACCCCTCCATCGATCTCCACGGTCTGTCCAAAGTCCCCGCCATTCTGTGGATCGGTCGGCTCCAATGTCGCGACCTCTTGCCACGGCCCGGAGGGGCTTCGTTCGAACACGAACACGGCACCCTTACCGTGCTGTTCGGCTCCGACAACGAGAGTGTTGTTCTGGATGTCTACGTCCTCGCCGAAGAAGTCGGATGGGGCACCAGTCGCGGCCGTGAGCTTCTGGGAGAATGCCCAGACGCCAAAACCGTCGCGTTCGAACACGTACGCCGAGCCGGAACTCGTCCCGAGGTCGTCGTCGTAGGCGGCTCCGATCACGATAATGTCCCCGTCCACGGCAACGCCCCGGCCAAACCGATCTTGGTCTGCACCGTCATGTGGGACGAGTTTTTGGACGCCAGCCTGGAGAATTGGCGGCTCGGCCGAGCCGAATAACAGCAGGATGGCGAGTCCCAATCGATTAGCCGTCATGGCGCGCCCTCCTTCTGGTCATCGATCCTAGTCGCACGTCAGAGGAAGTGCTGTAACCAACGGGTTCTAGCGTTGACCGCACGCCATCCCGTCTCAACCGGACTGTCCAGTCCACATTCGGGTGATATATTTGCCGAGAGGGCGGCAAATGGATGGCATTCGGCTCCCATATTCCGACAATGGGATCAGGTTAGCCGGCTGTACACCGGCGCGAAGGATCCCGCCCGGTCGCCATCACCTCTGGGGCGAAGGGCGCGGATCCGGCCCACCAGAGGTGGTCATGTCTCTACACGATGTCATCCGTATGTTGCACGCTGTTGCTCACGGGCGCGCACCATTGGACCCATTTCCCCGGACCCGCGATCCAGCCGAGGTCAAAGCCCTTGCTCAGCTCGATCACGAACATCCGGTGATCTCGCTATCGATGCCCCGCCTGGTAGACGACGAACGCGTTTGTGACGTTGAACACCGTCGGCTTCCACGAACCAAGGACGAGTTGGTCGACCGAACGGACCGATACCTATCGCGCAAGAAGAAGCGAGTGAAGAAGGCCCGACCGCCAGAGGCCGCGACACTCGCCGAACTCGAAGCTGAGTTTGGGCTGTTCCACCCTGGACCGCCCGCGCCCACATTGGCGTCCCTTGCGGAACAAACGTCTCTGGAGGCAGACCAAGGACAGCATCCGCCGAATGCTGCCCGGGCTCTTCACCTGGCGTGGTTGCGCACCCTACGAGATCACCGTGCCTGGGACGAACTGGAAGGTTGCTGCCTGAAGATCGAGCAGGCGTTCCGGGGGGTCGACGCTCCCTGGATTCTGCGCTGGCTGCGGAAGGAGCGCGAGAGCGAGGCGGACATCGCTGAAGCCAGAGGGCGGGCCAAGGTTGCCCTCGATCGCATCATCAAGAAGTTGCCGGAGGGCAGGGGTGGGGCGCGATCTAGGTCTGGCGCGAAGCGCAACAAGAAGTTGCGAGCGAATGCGGTAAGCAATCACGAGGAGTGGCTGGGGTACAAGAAGAGGCACGGCCCAAAGACCACGATCGACGAGTGGCTAAACAACCTCGGCCTCTCAGGCCCCGAGAACAAAGCCGAGAGGAAGCGATTACGACGGAGCCAAGAATATGGCGGCAAGCTGAAGCGGGAAGAGGAGAAGGCTGATAGGGAAAAGGCCCGTCAAATGAAATGACCTCGTCCATACAGATTTTTCCGCAATGGTCAGGTCGGGTCCCAGCCTGACGTTGCGTCGCCACGCCCCAACGGACGATTACCAGATCTAGCCTTACGAATTCGTCCGTCCGCCCTGGGCTGGACCATGTCATTCCCGGCGGCGATGGTGCCCCGGCAAGACACGGGACGACCAGATGGACGCAACGAAGCATCGTGCCCCAGGGCGACTGGTGGACATTGAAGAAGTCGCCGCAGAGTTGAATTTGTCCTCGCGGACGATCAGGCGGCTCGTGGCAGACGGCGAGATGCCGGAACCGGTTCGGATCGGGGGGAGCCTGCGCTGGGATCGAGTGGTCTTGGGTCGGTGGATCGAGGCTGGCTGCCCGACGCAAAATGAACGCGACACGGGGGGCGGTCAGTGAGAACCGGACCAGCCCCCCGGCGCGGAGTGGATGCCCGCCAGAATACCACCTCAGAGGCCCGACTAGCGCACCTCTTCACGCAGGCAAGCGCTGTCCGATCCCAACTTCCGGAACATCTGCAAGTCGTGTTCGAGGCTCGATGGCGGACC
>QQUL01000286.1 GCA_008501565.1 Armatimonadota bacterium | reverse complement strand
ACTTCCAATACGGTCGCTGGAAACGACTCGTGTTGAGACGGCACCCGGATTCTGTGAAATGGCGCCAACTGGCTCCGCCGCTCCTCATAGTTGGCCTTGTCGGCTCGGCGGTGATTGCTGTCAGCGGCTCATGGCTCGCAGTGGTTGTTCCCGCTGGTTACCTGTCCATCTCGATAGGTGCTGGTCTCGTTGACTTGATCAGGACCGGTGACCTGGCAGCGCTGTTGGTACCCCCGATTCTTTGGACGATGCACTCGGCGTGGGGCATCGGATTCATCCTGGGACCGCCGCCCGGTAAACACTGAGCACTCGCTCGGAGGGCCAGCGGTAGCGCTGCCTGATCTCATCAGCGGCCGATTGGGCCGCCAAGCGGAGTTCGGGATCAGACATCACGACCCGACCTGCTTGAGACCAAGCGTTGGCATCGCCGGGTGCCACCAACGTCACCCCGGCTCTTCCGTCCGTAACGATCCGCGTGCCAGGCAGATCGGATGCCAGCACCGGCAATCCGAGCGCCAGATACTCAAGAATCTTGGTTGGCAGGGAATTGCGATAGTTGGGGACATCTTCAAGGGGTGAGAGACCGCCAACCGCTCCCGCGACTCTCGCCATGGCTTGCGAGTGCGGCAAGGGACCCGTCATCGTCAGGTCGACTCCCAACCTGTTTGCCCTCTCCGCCAGTTCGTCTCGGAGCTCGGCAGGTGTCACCCTGCCGACCATGACGAGCCCCACTTCCGCCCCCGCGGCAGCCTCCACGGCCATGAATGCGCCCCTCTGAACCGTGATGTCGCCGACATACGCCAGAAAGGGTTTTGGCGAGGGTGGAACCGGGTCAGGAAGGTCGTCGACGAGAAGGTAGTTCTCCAGCACCGGATGGTCCCGCCTGAAGAGGGACTGATAATTTTTCTCGGCCAACGTCACGGTCATGGTCGACTCGGCCCAACGCAGCATCCGTCCAGAGACCCACGCGAGGACCGGTCGCAGAATCGACGGGATCCACGGCTTGTGCCTGATTTGAGCGGGAAGGTTCTCATGGAGGTCCAACAGGGTGGCACGCCCGCGCAACGACCTGGCAATGCCGGCGGGCACCAGCTCAGGATCGTGTATGGCCACCAATGACCAACGCGATGACATCAAGGTCGCTGATGCTTTGATCCAACGCCTCAGCCGGTTTCCTGGCAGAGGCAACCAGGTGAAACCATTCGGGTCCGATGGCCCCGGAATACGGGACGCATACGTGATATCCCAGTCGGAGGCGAGGGTGGCGATCAGTTTGGAACGGATCCGGACATCGTCGGACTGGTGCACGGTCGTCACCACCAGAAGACGTCGACTCATAGATGGTGCACGTTGGCAGCGGTCGAACCGATACGACGGTACATCCCCCGGGTATCGAAGACGACACCGACCTGGGCAGCAATCTTGTCATAGTCGATGACTCGATGGTCGGTGAGGACGACAGCCATCGTGAAACGAGAAAGGTCGTCACCCTCGTCAACCGGCACCAGATCATGACGACGGATTCTGTCGGCTCCAACGAGGGGGTCAAAAACGGACACCTTCGCGCCCCGCGCCTTCAATTCGTCGATCACGTGCAGGGAGGCAGATTCGCGATCATCGGCCACGTCAGGCTTGTAGGCGATTCCCACGGCGAGGATCTCCGTCCCGAATACCGGGAGACCCCGGTCGTTGAGGATGTCGACAACGCGGCTGGCCACGTATCCCGGCATGTGGCTGTTGACCTGTTCTGCCGTGTCGATGAAACGGGTCGTGAAGTTGGCCTCGCGCGCTCGCCAAGCGAGATACTGGGGGTCGAGAGGGATGCAGTGGCCGCCGACTCCGGGGCCCGGATAGAACGCCTGGAAACCGAAAGGCTTGGTTGCAGCGGCATCCACCACCTCCCAGATGTCTATGTCCAACTCGTGGGCCAACTGGGCCATCTCGTTGATCAGTCCGATGTTCACTGCCCGATAGGTGTTCTCAAGCAGTTTTGCCATCTCAGCCGCCCGGGCGGACGAGACGAGATGGACCGAGGGAACGAGCCGACCATAAGCCGCCGCAGCCACCTCTCCGGACAATGCGCTGACGCCGCCCACCACCTTGGGGATGTCGGCGGTCTTCAACTGATCGCCGGGGGATACCCGTTCCGGGGAGAAGGCGACGAAGACATCGACGTCGACCGTGAGTCCTGCCTTTTCAACTGCCGGGACCAGGATGTCCTCGGTACTTCCGGGATATGTGGTCGATTCCAGCGAGATCAGCTGACCCGGTCGCACCACGGTGGCCACCGTTTCGGCTGCCGACTCAATGAAGGAGAGGTCAGGCTGACGGTTTCGGCCCAAAGGGGAGGGAACGCATATGAAGATCGCGTCGGCTTCCGCCAATCTGGCGGCATCCGCGGTGAACACGGCACCATCGTCGAGCGCCCTTCCCAACTCGGAGTCAGAAACGTCCCCAACGTGGGATCTACCTTCCATCAGGGCCGCGGTGAGGGGTGCTGACAAATCGAATCCGATGACGCCGAGACCTTTTCGGGATGCGGCTACCGCCAGCGGTAGACCCACGTAGCCGAGCCCGATGATGCCAGCCGTCCACTGGCTGGTGGCGAAACGTTCCGCGTGCGATGTCATGGCGATGCCTTTGATGAAGGGGGAACACCGAATGTTACCGAGGTGGAGCTGAACCCGGCTGAACCATTTCGGAGTCGAATGCCTGACCGGCATCAACGACCAGCCACCCATGGGTGATGGTGACAACGTCGCACCGTTCCGCCAGCGGCAGCATCGCCGGTAGCTTGGAGCCGTGGCGAGCGACCGAACATCCGACCGAACACGCGACAACCGCGGCACCGCAGTGATCATCGCTGCCACTGCACTCTCGGCCATCGCCGTTCTCGTGTATCAGGCTCTCGCGAGTCGCTCGCTCGGGACGGATGGATTCGCTCCGATCGCCGTGCTGTGGACCGTGATGTTTCTGCTCTTCACCGTGCTCCAGTTGCCGGCAGAACAGCACCTCACGAGAGCGCTGGTGGTAACCAGATCTCGAGACGATCTGCGAGGTGTCTACCGGGCAATGTTCGGAGCCTTCATCCTCGCCGTCACGATCGGTGTGGGTTTTACATGGGCAACGCTCGATCGATTCTTCGAAGGCAACATCTCATTCGTGGCGATCACGGCTGCAATCGTCGTCGCCCGATC
>QQUL01000330.1 GCA_008501565.1 Armatimonadota bacterium | reverse complement strand
GGCGACCCCGATCTGATCTTTCTTGATGAACCAACCACAGGCTTCGACCCGAGCGCACGGCGCCAGGCGTGGACCGTGGTTGAGAATCTGGTCGCACTTGGCAAGACGGTGTTGCTGACGACCCACTACATGGACGAGGCACAGCACCTCGCTGATCGCGTGGCTGTCATTGCTGGCGGCCTTATCGTCGCCGAGGGAACGCCAGAGTCACTCGGCGGCCGTGAGACATCGGCGACACTCATCACATTCCAGGCCGGAGACTTCGATGCCGACGGATTCCCGGTGTCCGATGCATCGTTGTCGCCACAAGGTCTGGTCACCGTAAGGTCGATGACACCGACCAAGGATGTACACGCGATATCGGGGTGGGCGGTTGAGCGCGGCATCGAACTCGTTGATCTCAACGTCGCCCGCCCTTCCCTCGAAGACGTCTACCTCGATCTCACGGGCGAGGACACCTCATGACGAGTCAACCGTCACTCATGAAGCTCCTGTGGGGGCAGGCCGGATATCAGAACAAGGTGTTCTTCCGAAACCCGACCGCTGCGTTCTTCACGCTGTTGTTCCCCTTGATGATTTTCGTTGTTTTTGCGCTCATCTTTGGGAACGAATACATCGAGGAACTCGGAATCAACGTCGCGCAGTACTACGCGCCCGCGATGGCCGTGTTCGCCGCTGTCTCGGCTACCTACACCAACCTCGCGGTCACCACGGCCTACCAGCGTGACGAGGGGATACTCAAGAGAGTCAAGGGAACACCCCTGCCGCCATCCATATACATGGGTGGCAAGATCCTCAGCGCGATCATGATCGCCATCATCTCGGTTGTCATCATGATGTCGATCGGTGTCGTGTTCTATGGCGTCAATATCTACGCCGCAACGTTGCCTGCCGTGATCGTGACCTTCCTTGTTGGTGTCGGGTGTTTCGCCGCCCTCGGTTTGATGGTTGCTGCCCTTGTCTCATCCGGTGAGTCGGCAACGGCGGTCACGAATGCGACGCTTCTGCCTCTTGCGTTCATCTCGGGCGTCTTCATTGTGCCGTCCGAAGAAGCGCCTGCATGGCTCGATACCGTTGCGAACATTTTCCCCCTCAAACATTTCGTCGAACCATTCGTCGCTGCCTTCAACCCTCTGAACCAGGGATCGGGGTTCGACTGGGTGAGCCTCGGTGTCATGGCGCTGTGGGGAGCAGTGGCAATCGTGATTGCCGTGCGATTCTTCAAGTGGGAGGCGTCGCCGGGTTCGTCCCGCAAGCCGCGGCGGGGGAAGAAGGTCGCCGCCGAGGCATGAGCGAGCGAATGATCCGACTCGCAACGGTGGAGGATGCGGGTCGGATGAACGAGATCTACAACACGGTCATCGTTGATAGCCACGTGTCGTTTGATACCGAGCCATGGACTACCGATCAACGCCGGGCGTGGCTGCTGGATCGCCTTTCCGATGGATACCCCGTTCTGGTGGCCGAGCAGTCAGAAGGTGTCGTTGGTCTTGCTTGGTCTGGCCCGTGGCGGGGCAAAGCGGCGTATCGGAGCTCGGTCGAAACAACGGTCGTACTCGACCCGGAATGCGTTGGCGTCGGAATCGGCACGGATTTGCTGTCTGTGTTGGTGGACACCCTTGCCGATGAGGGCTTTCATCGTGCGTACGCCATTGTGGCCCTGCCGAACGATGCCTCGGTAGCGGTGCATCGCAAGCTCGGATACACCGAGATCGGCGTCCTAGACGAGTCTGGCTTCAAGAACGGGAAGTTCGTATCGACCATGATTCTCGAGAAGCGCCTCGGCTAGAGATCTCCCGATACTCCGAGCAGCCGCTCACGACGGATCGACTTCGCCCCCGATGCCAGGAGTGCCAAAGCGATCAGCCACGCAACGAGACCAGCGATCGACGCCGAGATCACGGGGCTGTACAAGAGACCCGACGCCACGCCGTAGCTCATCAGGATGACGGGCAGGGTGACGAGGCTTGACGCCTGATGCGCTGATGCGGCGCTGCGCACGCGTGCAGAGAGGCGAAGGATGAGCGACAGGGCGATCGCGATGAACGGCGGCACCACCCATAGCACGAGGAGGAGCCAGCCTGCGGTCGGAAAGAACCACCCGCCGATCTGGCTACCGACGATGACGTTGACCACAATCGAGTACAGGCCGAAACCGACGATTCCAGCGACATAGCCGGGGATGAGGCTTGCGATGAGCTTGCCGAGGTAGATCTCTCGCACCGTGAGCGGCGAATGTGCGAGGAATTCACCCGTGCCGCGTTCCCGCTCGCCGACGATGGAGTTCGCTCCCACGGCAGAGGAAATCGTGAGGGGGACGATGATGGCAATCGGGGCGAGAAGATAGACGGCGAACGCATACGAGGCTCTCGTCGCTCCGTCATCACCCCGGATGTTGTTCTGGATTGAATCAGGGAGCGTTCCGATGATGTCACCGATCTGGGCGACAGCGCTCGTCTCCTTCACGAACGACATCGCACCGAGGAGGATCACAGGGAGGACGACAAAGAACATGCCGCCCAGGATCAACAGCGGGATCCAGTAGTCACGAGTCTTGATCAAGCGATACAGATCCGCACGCACAACCGCCCTGACCATCTTCCACCTCATACGGACTCCCGATGGCTTCGTTGCATCTCGAAATAGAGATCCTCGAGTGTCGGGTTCAAGGGTTCGATCCGTGTCGGCCGAATCCCCCGTTTGACGAGTTCGATGACAATGTCGGGCACCCGGTCGATCGAATCGATGGTGACATGGAGGCCGTTGTCGAGACGTGTGGAGAGCACGCCATCGAGATCGGTGATTCCCGTGAGGAGAGATCGGTCCTCCGCGTCAATGATCACTATCGGGTTGGTCATGTATCGATTGGCGAGATCCCGGGGGCTTCCCGCGGTCCGAACCGTTCCGTTGTCCATCAGGACGACCTGATCAGCGACACCCTCAGCCTCGTGGAGCAGATGTGTGCACATGACGATCGTTCGACCCCTGCCTGCCATTTCCTTGATGAGGTCGAGAACGGCGCGTGAGGACTCTGGGTCGAGCCCGGCCGTCGGCTCGTCAAGCATGAGGATTTCCGGATCATGGATGACTGCTCGGGCGAGGGCGAGACGTGTTCGCATACCCGTCGAGTATCCGCCAACCTCCTGGTCGAGGGCGTGGTCGATACCGAACCGTTCGGCCGCTGATCGGGCGCTTAC
>QQUL01000262.1 GCA_008501565.1 Armatimonadota bacterium | reverse complement strand
CGACCAGAACGATGGTAGCCACAGAGCGACCGACAGCGCGCGACATCAGTACCCGACCTCCACAATCCCGATGATTGCTTCCCGCTCAAGATCTTCCCATCCCATGTCGGAAGCGAGGCGAGCAAGGATGTCCAGTTGGGCTGCATTTTCGGTGGCGATAGCAGAAGCAATACGGGCTGCCATGGCATCGCGTGCTCGAGTCTCCACCGAGTCTCCTCCGGTCTCCGACCCTGATCCCACAACGCCTGTACGAACGGCCATCAACATGACCTGAGCAAAAGTGAGCACTCCAACGGTCGGATCGGACAGCACGAAGTCGACGAGCTGCAGAACCTCCGCCGCGATCACCGAGCGATAGAACGCCAGTCCACACCCATCGCTTCGGTTGAGCGAAGATGCCAATCGCTCGGCGTCGGCAATCAGTGGTTCGACTCGATCTGCGACGGATGCAACCGCAACACCCGCTTCGAGGCTTCGAACAATGTCGCTGATTTCGATACGAAGCGACTCGACCGCTTCAAAGAACGCTCCCGGATCGGTGGTAGCCGCACCGTCTCGGACTGCCCACCACACGACATCCGTGATTGTCGCAGCGCCCGCAAACACCTGGTCCCAGTTCACCCCGATCCCCTCAAGGCGTTCGCATGTCGACGTCGTGAACTGGATCTCGCCACCGCCGGAAACATCTGTCAGGGTGACGCCGCGACTTACCCCTCCGGTGAGCTCGAAGCGTGGCATCGAGGCAGGGCCGCTGACGACCCCTTCCATCGCAACGTCACCTCCAGACCAGCCGAACACGCCATCGAGTTCGCCGCCGACAGACGAGAACCCAAAGCTTCCGCGAAACGAGTAGGGGACGCCGTTGATGGATGATCCGGTGAAGCTGACAAAGCCGACCCAATCGCCTTCGCCAGCGGAGATCTCTGAAGGCTGCGCCGTGGCGACCGGCATGACCGCGGCGAGCACGAAGAAGACGACCGCCACACCCCAACGGTGACGACGCGTGGTGTTCTTGGTCAAAGGAGCAGTCGGCACGGAACCATCATCTTTTCCGTCGCCAGCGACGTCAATACGCAATTGCGCGTACCGACGGCGAGTCACGCAGAGACACCGACTTCTGTCGAGCCGCTCGCTCAGCGGCATAAAAGAGCGGTTGTGAGCTCTGTAATCAACGACCACTGTGCCATGAACCCATCGAACCAGTCCCGACAGCGACAGGCTGAAAACCCTTGGGGTTAAGCTCTTGTCAGGCCCTCGTAGCTCAGGGGATAGAGCACCGGTTTCCTAAACCGGGTGTCGGAAGTTCGAATCTTCCCGAGGGCGCCTCTGGAATCCCTTGTGGCCCTTGGGGTTCATCGATTCGGCCATCTTCGTCAACCGACGCCAGAGCCTTTTTTGTCCGTCGTTTGTCCGTCACAGAATCGCGCCAGAGCGCGTCGAGCTTGTCAGCGAGGTCTTCGGCGTCGGACGGAAACAGGTGGCCGTAGATGTCCATCGTCACGGCAATCGACGAGTGTCCCAAGTAGCGTTTGATCGCTTCGGGGTGCGCGCCCTGGCTGATGAGGAGGGCAACAGCGGTGTGCCGCAAGTCGTGCATTCGTAGATCCTCGGACAGCCCGCACGCGGCGACCACCGGTTGCCACACGCGCCTGTTGAAGTTCGAGTTACGCAACGGCGCTCCGTTCTCTGCTGTGAAGAGCAGCCCATCTAGTCCTGGCGCTGTGTGGTTGACGAGGTGATCGTTGAGCATGTCGCGCAGGAAGCCGGGCAGCACGATAGTTCTGTTGCGGTAGTTCTTCGTAGGCCCGAACACATGGATGCCGGCAACGTCTGCGAGCGACTCTGCGACCTCGAGATGCCCCCGAAGCACATCGATCCTACGTCGACGCATAGCAACGGCCTCACCCCACCTGAGGGCCCCGTAGGCAAAGATGTAGACCAACGCCCTGAAGCGGTCCGGCATCGCATCGGCGATTCCTACGACCTCATGGGGTTCAAGGAAGAGCTGCTCGCGGCGCGGGAGTCTGGGGAGCTTCACTCCGACAGCGGGATTCGATGGGATGTAACGAGCCTTCACTGCCGCAGCGAGGATCTGGCTGAGCACCTGATGCGCCTGCCGGGTACGCGAAGCCGACAGGCCGGTAGCGCGACGCTCCGCGACCCAGGTCTCGATACTCATCGTTTCGATGCGGTCGAGCCGCGTACTTCCGAAGGTCGGCAGGATGTGTACCCGCAACAACGATCCGTAGCCCTCGAACGTCCTCGGCTTGAGATGCGATCTGGTTGCCAGCCACGGCTCGGCGAACGCGGCGAAGGCCGTCGCTGACAGTTCGGGGTTGATCCACTCGGCGCGTTGTTTCTGCGCCTCTGTGTGGATGAGGAACTTCTCGGCATCGACCTTGCGCCGGAACGTCTTGGACCGCTCGCGTCCCGTGGGGTCGATGTAACGGACCTGCCACTTCGAATAATCAACCGGATGGCGACGGATGTGGGCCACAGCGCTCAGCCTTCCTCAGCGATGAGGTCGGCAAGCCAGCTCTCGACATCGCACCAACGGAAGCGGAGATGTTTGCCGACCCTGAAGCCCCGGGGCCCAGTGTTGCGGTGTCGCCACGTGTAGATCGTCTTCACAGGGACTTCAAGATACATGGCAAGCTCCTGCGCTGACAGGAGGCGCTCGGCGCCGCGCACAGGCTCCGGTTTGTCGTCGAAGGGGAAAGATTGTTGATCACGCAGCGCCATGGCACCACCGACCATATCATGGCGTTCATTACTATTCAATCATTAACTAATCACCTATGTTGGCCATGGCAGTTCTTGAACTTCTTCCCCGACTCGCACCAGCACTTCTCATTACGACCCTTCTTCGGTGGAATCCACTTCTCCAGAGGAGCGTGTGGCGTCTTCTCCTGGTGCTCAGCGAGTCGACGTTCCCGCACCCCGACCTCAACCTCGCGCACCCTGACACTCTCCTGCGCTTTGGTGAGTCCGTTCTCCAGAGCAACGATCCTCGCCTCGCGTTCAGACAGCCTTTCGGCAAGACCCTCGAGATCCTCGTCAACGGCCGAAGCCAACTCCCGATGCATCAGAATCGCAAGGCCGCGACCCATCGGCACACCGACAGCATCACAGTATCGACGCCACGTCGACCACACCGCTTCCGATGCCGGCACCTTCACGAGACGGATCTCTTCGTCGTGCCCCCAC
>QQUL01000235.1 GCA_008501565.1 Armatimonadota bacterium | reverse complement strand
GCTCCCTCCAACATTCTCGAAGGTGTTGACAAGGAAGCTGCCGAGAAGGCAAAGGAAGCCCTCGAGGCAGCCGGAGCCAGCGTCGAGCTCAAGTAACGAATCAGAAGTCAGACGTCAGAAGTCAGACGTCAGACTCCGGGAGGGGAGTGGGTTCGCCCGCTCCCTTCTTCGCGTTGGTACCGACATCAGAAGTCAGAAGTCAGAAGTCAGATGACCGAACGGAAGGGCTGTCGCCCGCATTCCGGACTGTCCTCCCGGCTGCCGGGGGGACGCGGAGCAACGCCTGCGCAGCAGGCGCTGCGTCGCAGGGGGCATCCCAACACATCGCGGCCCCAGCCCCCTGCAGCATGGAACAAGGGGTTCTGACGTCCGTCGTCCGTCGTCTGACGTCAGAAATCACTTCACTGCGGGGCGGGAGCTGTCGGTCGCCTTCGGCAGCAGAAGGTACGCACCGACCATGAAGCAAAGGGCACCGAGGAAGGTTCCCGCGTTCACCCAGACCTGGTTGATGGTCTCATCGGTGTCGAGCGTGAACGCTCCAATGGCCGAGATCATGAAGAAGATGGAGCCCAGGTAGTTGAACACCGCGATCCACCAGTCCTCGTCGTTGGCGAGTACCACCCAGAGGCGTCTGTCGGTGACGGCCAGCCAAGCGAGATGGCTTGCCGCAAGGAAGGCGATGGATCCGATGAAGTCCGGAGCCCACACGAGTCGATTGACTTGTTCAACGGACAGGTTTGTGGACATGGCATCGAACGTGTTGATGTTGAAGAACAGCATGCCGATGAACTGGATGGCCGTGGACCACCACACCAAACTCCCGTGTTCGATTGCGACATGCCACCGCCGAACTGCTTGCCCGCTGCCTGAAGCTGCATAGTTTCGGCGAAGCTGGAGAAGCTGGCTTGCTCCAGCGGATGTGAAGAGGATCGACCCAACGAAGAACGTGATCCCGACCGCCCTGACCGGAACGCGAAGGGCGTACCAAGGGAGCGACCCGAGAGCGAAACACGACGCACCGATGATGAAGAAGGCTGAAACCCGCCAGTCGAGGCTCCGAGGATTCCAACCAACATGGCGCTTCCAATCCATGGCCATTCGAGCGCTTCAACCGGAGCTAGTGGGCAAACGCAGAGGCTTTGGCTTCGTGCGATGGTGGGAACTCGTCAAGGTGAGCACATGCCGCCTTGATCGATTCGATGAGCGAATCCGCAAGATCGCGGTCGAGTCCCTCACGAACGACGACACGAAGAATTGCCGTGTCCGTTGCGTTGTCAGGAAGCGTGTAGGCAGGTACTTGCCAGCCTTCCTGACGGAGCTTCTCGGACACATGGAAGACGGTGTACTTCGACGAATCCTTCAGCTTGAACGCCAGCACAGGGATTGCCGATCCGTCGCTGAGGATCTCGAACGGACCCATGTCGCGGATCTCGCTCGACAGATAGAGGGCAACATTTCGAAGCGTCTCCATGATCAATGTGTACCCGGCGCGGCCGAGACGCAGGAAGTTGTAGTACTGCCCGATGATCTGGTTGCCCGGCCGTGAGAAGTTGAGGGTGAAGGTGGGCATGTCCCCGCCGAGATAGTTCACATGAAACACGAGATCTTCAGGAAGGTCAGCCGCTGATCGCCAAACCACGAACCCGATTCCGGGGTATGTCAAACCGTACTTGTGCCCAGACACATTGATCGACTTCACCTGCGGTAGCAGGAAGTCCCACTCCAGCTCCGGATGGATGAAGGGGGCTACGAACCCCCCGCTTGCGGCATCGACATGAATCGGTATGTCGAGTCCATGTTTGGCGTTGTACTCGACGACCTTGTCGTGGATGTCCTTGATGGGCTCGAATTCGCCCGTGTAGGTCGTGCCAAGAATCGGGATCACTCCGATGGTGTTCTCGTCGACCCGAGCCATCACGTCGTCGGGATCAACCACATAGCGATCCTCGGTGATCGGAACGTACCGCGCTTCAACATCCCAGTACCGGCAGAACTTCTCCCAGACCACCTGTACGTTCGATCCCATCACCATGTTGGGCTTGTCGGTTGGCTTCCCCGCTGCCTCGCGCATGGCCCGCCACCGCCACTTCATTGCAAGACCACCGAGCATGACCGCCTCGCTGGATCCGATTGTCGACACGCCAACCGCATCCCCGTCACCCGGTGCGTGGAACAAGTCGGCGACGATGTTCACACACCGACGTTCGATCTCGGCCGTCTGGGGATACTCATCCTTGTCAATCATGTTTTTGTCGAATGTTTCAGCCATGAGCTTCTCGGCCTCGGGCTCCATCCACGTCGTGACGAAGGTTGCAAGGTTCAGGCGGGAACTCCCGTCGAGCATCAGTTGATCGTGAATGTGGCGGTAGATCGACTGGGCGTCAGACGCATTGTCGGGCAGGCGGTGTTTCGGCATCTGTGACAGGCCGAGACGGCCGGCATAGGCCGGTGTTAGATAGTCGGAATCAGCGATGTGCTTGTGAACCATTGAAGGTGCTTCCTCTCGAGGCGCAGGGGGTCCGTTTTGGAACCACCCCGACTCTAGGGGCAGCTTTGACTCCGAATCTGGAGAATTCAGCGCGTCGGGAACCGTCGGGGCTCGGTAGGCCCGTTGCCGGGCTGGTCCGCATTGCACACATCTGTAGTCTTTGTCCATGGATCGACCAGAACTGAATCCCGAGATTCTGGACTATTACGAGGCTGCGTGGGATGAAAGTGTCCGTATCAGGTCCGGGATCAACGAGCTTGAGCTTGTGCGCACCCGGGAGCTCGTAGAACGCTATCTCCCAGCAGGAACACTGAGGATTCTCGATGTTGGGGGAGCAGCCGGGGTCCACTCGGGGTGGTTACTCGATGCAGGGCACCGCGTCGATCTGATCGATCCGGTTCCGCGGCACGTGGATCAGGCGGTTGATGCATTGGGTTCACGTCCCGGATTCAACGCGACCGAGGGCGACGGTCGGCATCTTGAGTTCGACGACGAAGTCTTCGATGCCGTGCTGTTGTTCGGCCCGCTGTATCACCTCCAAGACAACCGGGATCGGCTCGCGTGCTGGAGCGAGGCCAAGCGCGTGGTCAAACCCGGTGGATGGGTCTTCGGTGCAGTGATTTCTCGATTCTCCTCGTTGTTCAGTGGATTGTCCGAGGACGCCATATTCGATCCGGTGTTCCGGGCGATCGTGGAACAGGAACTCGACACTGGACGAC
>QQUL01000117.1 GCA_008501565.1 Armatimonadota bacterium | reverse complement strand
CCAAGGGGACCGATACCGCGTCCGCCAGTGTTGTGATCGAGTCGTCTACTCCATAGACGATGCGGCATCAATCGTCGACGTTGTGAAGATCGGCCACCGCAAGGAGATCTATCGCTGAGCCGTCCAACGGATCGGCGATAGGCTGCCGGCCGCTGACCGCCAGCGAGAAGGCAAGAAACGCCGCCGCCAGGAGACTACCAAATCGGGCCAGGGCCATGGACGGTCAGCTTCACTGCCTTGTTGGGCGGCGGGCCTACGGCTCACTGTGCAACCGCTCGAAATCGCGCGTGCCGTGGATGAACGCCAGAATGTGGACGGATTCATCTGTCACGCGGTACATGAGGCGATAGCGGTGGACGAAGATCGCGGATTGAAGGATCCGCACGCTCAGGCACGACACGTCCTCGTTCAGCCAGAGTCTCGAGCGAATGGGCGGCAGCGAGGACCTGCTCAAGGACTCGAAGGGCGCCCTGCCGCGAATCGCGGGAATGAACTCCAAGACCTCGTCGAGTGTTCGCCTGGCCTCAGGGGTCCAGGCTACGCGTCGCCGAGCAACTGCCGGCGCCGAAACTCTCGCTCGACCTGCTCATGCGGGATGAGCTCTCCCGCGTCCGCCTCCGCGAGACCCAGCGACACGCGCTGGAGCACGTACAGGTGGTAGAGCACGTCCTCAAGCGTGCAATCGTCTGGCATCTTGTCGAGGAGCTCGCGAACTGCCTGCTTGGCTTCCATGGGATAGATAGTAGCACCCCTCCGAACTACACGAGCAACTTCCCGCCGCCCAACGGACTTGGCCATAACCTGCGGGGTCCGCCTCAGAAGATTGGTTGACGAGATACACCCCGCCGCCAGACAGCAAAAGGAACTCTCGCGGTTCCTCCGCGAGAGGCCCGGAGGGTCGCTCTCAGCTCGACAGAAGCCCCGTCTGGTTCAGAGCCTTGTTATGCGGCACCGAAGAATTGAGGACGAACCCGCGGATTTCCAACTCTAGAGACTCCGCGACTAGGAACGATTGTCATGCCGACGTACATCCCACATGAAACGAAGGGCACCGCCTATTCCAATAAGTCCCATAGGACCGGCAATCAGGGCGGGATTGATCGCAACCCAGTTTAAGTCGACCCGGTTCGCAAGCGGCCCGGCTTCTAGGATCAAACGAATCTGATCTCCGGTCCACCAATATTGGACGACGCCCCACAACGAGTAAGTCGCGAAGACCACGAAGAGACCGGAAATGAATCCACTCTGGGCGCGGCTCAAGTCGCCGCCAACAAGGTAGGCTACGACAAGATAACCACTTATGACTGTCAGATAGAGCATCAGCGCATTCACGCCCATCTCTTGAGCGGCCCAAAACATGTCAGCGTACTCGGCGGCGGTCATTTTGGTCTACGAGTGCTCCTAATGCGAACGACCGGCCGGAACACGGGGTCGCCCGCTTTTCGGGGTGAGCTGCCGCCCAGCGGACCGGCGTCAACCGGCGTGGAATAGCGCCGCCAGACTTGGCCGAGCCTTCAAAGGTTGATGCCAGAATGGTACAGCCGTCATTTGAACCGCGCTATTCCACGTCCGGTTCAACGCCTTGTTGGGCGGGGGCCTCGTCCCAAAGCATCCGAAGAAGGCGGACGAACATGAAGAAACCCATGGCCAGCTCAATCATCACCACTAAGACAAAGGCCCAGCCCTCATGAAGGAATGCAGCGTTGTAGGCCTGGAAAGCAGCGAACACGAGCAGGAATGGGAATATCACCTTGACCACGGCCATGGAAACCGAGCCGTCGGCATCGCGGACTCTGAGAGCTCCGCGAAATCGGTGCGGGACCGTGACGAGTGTGTAGAGAACGAAGCACCCGCTTCCGATACGCCAGATGACAGGTTCCGCGACGCGGGCTCCATCAAGGACAAGTGGCAGGAAGCTAAACGCGATAGCCATGAAGCTCGTCTGAAGAAGAATCGCGATTCGGGCGAGTTCGACACCACTCCACGTGCCCCGCGCACGCTGTCCCATAACGGCAGCGATGCCAGAGAACCCGGCGATTGCGATCCCGACTTCGATCGCTGACGTGAATACCTGCTCGAACTGCAATGCTTGTACCGCCGCCAACGGGCCGGCGTCAACCGGCGTGGAATAGCGCCACCGGATGCCGCCGGGCATGAAGAGTTTGATGGCAAAACGGTACAGCGGCCATTTGAACCGCGCTATTCCACGTCCGCGTTCAACGCCTTCTTGGACGGCAGCGGCCTATCGATAGGTTTCAGCGGAAGGGTAGTCGCCAGCGATGCCCAGCCACGGAGTGAGATTCCCATACGCAGTCGTCTGGACTTCGAACTCACGGTTGAGCTCGACCGGGTCACAGCGGTCGCCCGACTCTCGAATCGGTTCGACCGTTGCTTGAATGGCCACCGCGGCACCCTTCTTCGTAATGTGACTGAGCGTGACCGAACCAGACTTGGCGATGCCGTAGCAGGCAGATCGAGGCCACGCCGAACCACCCCGCGTGTATGCGAGATGACCCCGCGAGGGAAATTCAACCGCTTTTGGGCCAGGAGAAGACAACAGTTCTGGAGACAACTCGATCGTGATCTTCTCGAACCCCTCGTCGTCGATTGCAGCGAGGCTTCCGGGTGAATACCACCGATAACCAAGGACAATGCGCTGACCTGGCACCACATGGTGTATCACCAATGCAGGATACGAGCGAGTGGGCTCGAAGCGAAGATTCGGGACGACCGTGACTACTGAGTGACTGACGAGCGCCGTTTGGTTGACGAGGAAGGTGTCTGATCGAGATCCGGCGCAGCCGACGAGAAGTAGCGACAGAACGAGCGCACGTAGGTTCGTTGCTGCGAGCACCTGCCGCCCAACGGATGGGAGTTCACCGGCTCGCGACAGTGCTGACCGGAAACTCCCAGACACAACCAGTATACCGCCAGACAGACCGGACCTGAGATCAATGGAAGCGGGCTGTTGCGAGTCCGGTGCAACGACTGGTTGGACAGCGCCTTGCGTGTAGGTACGGTGTAGTTACACGACGCGGGTGCCCGACCTGCGGATAGAGTGGGACGAGAACAAGAACGAGTCGAACAAGCGCAAGCATGGCGTTTCGTTCGAAGAGGCCCACACCGTGTTCTTCGATGATTGGGCGATTCTGATCGAGGACGAAGACCCGAATGAGCCCGAAGAGTGAATCGTACTGCTCGGGATGCGTGCT
>QQUL01000322.1 GCA_008501565.1 Armatimonadota bacterium | reverse complement strand
CCTGGGCAGCATGCTCACCCTCGGCCTCGATGGCGATCTTTGCGTTCCCGAAGACATCGAGGACGCCCTCAGCGAATGACAGTTGGTAGTTCTCACCCATCTCCGTCGACGGTGTGATCGGGTAGAACACACCGGCCTGGGTGATGCGAGCTTCGGTGTGATAAGAGACGAGCTGGTTGCCGTTGGTGGTGACCCGAATCCCCGGATACTTGGGCGTTGCCATCCTTGGCCTCAACTCCTCTGATAAGAACCGATTTTCTTACCCGTAGCCTAGTTGTCAGGGCACTACACAAACCCGTTCCCCGAAGGCGGATGACCCGGCTGATCCACCGCCAATCTCGAGCTCCTATAGTGCCCGTGTGACCACCGAGGACCTACGGGCCGCAGCAGACGAATTCCTCATCCGATACGGCGGCGACCGGTTCGACTCCCTGTTCCGTACCGCAAAAGGAACCGTCGTCACCGACGATTCGGGGCGCGAGATTCTCGACTTCACCTCGGGTCAGATGTGTGCGACGGTCGGGCACAACCACGAAGCGATCGTCGCTGCCATCCACGAGGCGACCGAGACGGCCCTTCACTTCTTCTCAGGGATGATTCCCGAGTCTGTAGCCCATCTGGGTCAGGTAATGGCCCAGGATTGGCTACCGGGCAACCTAACGAAGTCTCTCTTCGTCAACACCGGATCCGAGTCAACCGAGGCTGCCCTTCGGATGGCAAAGCTCCATACGGGAGGCTATGAAGTGCTCGCCGTGGGCGGTTCGTGGCATGGCGTCACCAGCGGTGCGGCGTCAGCGTCGTTCGCGTCCGACCGAAGGGGATACGGCCCCACCGTCCCCGGGGTGTTCGTGATACCCGAGCCGAACAGCTATCGCCCTGTCTTGCCGGGCAACACGGAGGACGAGTCGGCGTTGGCGTGTCTCGACTTCGGACTGAAGATGTACGACATGCAGTCGCGCGGTGCCCCGGCTGCGATCATCGTCGAACCGGTGATCAGCGCAGGAGGCGTGCTCGTACCGCCGACGGCATTCATGGAGGGCCTCCGAAAGGCCGCTGATGACCGTGGAATGATGCTCATCTTCGATGAGGCCCAAACGGCGTTCGGCAGAATCGGTGAGAAGACCGCCTCGCACCACTTCGGGGTGACCCCGGATCTTCTGGCAACGTCAAAGACGCTCGGGGGTGGTCTGCCCCTCGCTGCGCTCTCCACCACTGCCGAGATCGAGGAATCTGCCCACGCAAACGGGTACACCTTCTACACGAGCCACGTTTCGGACCCTCTCGCGGCAAAGGTTGGGCTGGCGGTTCTGCGCACGATTCGTGACGAGCAGCTCATCGAGGCAGCCCGCGTCAAGGGCGACTACCTTCGCACAGCGCTCCTGGGGCTCATGGACCGCCATGAGAACATCGGTGACGTCCGGGGACTCGGACTGCTCATCGGGGTTGAGCTCGTGAAGGATCGTGACACGAAGGAACCGTTCCACGAACTCGGCGCTATCACGACGCAGCGATGCTTCGAGCTCGGCCTTTCGATGAACATCAGACGTCGTGTCGAACGGGGATCGGTGTGGCGAATTGCCCCGCCCCTCACCGTGAGTCATGACGAGATGGACCGTGCCGTGGCAATCCTCGATCAGGCATTGACCGACAGCGTCGCCATCGCCAATCGCGATTGATTCGGAAAGCGAAAGGCGGATCTACGCCTCGCTTGCGAGCACCATGGGGCCACGCTGGGAACGGTTGATACCTTCCATGCTGGCGTAGAAGGCACGCGCGGCGTCCATCCACGCGTGGGGGTCGCCTTTGATCTTCCGAGCCGGGCCGAAGCCGGTCGTTTTGGTCTTCGCATCAACAAAGCCCATGTAAACAGGCACGTCCAGGGCATCTGCGATCCGCCAGAAACCTGACTTCCAGACCTTCGCCTTTCCTCGCGTCCCTTCGGGTGTGATCACAAGAAGGACGTTTTCATTGGCATCGAAGTAGCGCGACACCGATTCGACCATCGAGCGGGGCCGAGACCGGTCGACGGGGATACCGCCCCAGCGGCGCATGAAGTAACCGAGCGGTCCTTTGAACAACGTGTCCTTCCCGAGAAACCCGACTTTGAGTTTGAAGTGGCGGGCGATCGCGATGAACACGAGAAAGTCCCAGTTCGAGGTGTGCGGGGCCGCGACGATGACGGCTTTCGGCACGTCGGGTGGTGGTCCGACGAACCGCCACCCACGCATCAGCAGGTACCACCGGGAGATACGGGACATGCCCGAACGCTAATGCGTTCGGGAGCTTTCAGCTCACAGCCTTCAGCTATCAGCAATCGCTACCTTTTGGGGAGCGGATGGGAGCAGCAGTGACAATGGACATCGAACAGGTGAGGGCTGGGTATCCGGCTTTGCGGCGCCAGGTGGGCGGCACGACCGCCGCGTACCTTGATGGGCCAGGGGGAACGCAGGTGCACGAGTCCGTGATCTCAGCGATGAGTGGGTTCATGGAGCGAGGCGGGGCAAACACGCACGGGCCGTTCGCCACTTCGATTGAAACCGAAGCCGTCGTCGACGGGGCGAGGGCAGCTGTTGCGGACCTCTTCGGCTCCGAGCCCGATGAGGTGGTCTTCGGGCAGAACATGACCTCGCTCACCTATGCGATGTCACGGGCGTTGGCGCGAACCTGGGCATCGGACGCCAACATCGTCGTCACGAGGCTCGATCACGACGCCAATGTCGCACCGTGGCTGCAGGCAGCGGAGTCCGTCGGTGTTGCGGTCCGCTTCGCAGACTTCGATCCGGAGGACGGATGCAGCCTCGACCTCACATCCCTCGCCTCCGCTTTGGACGACAAGACAGCGCTTGTCGCCTTCACCCACGCATCGAACGCGACGGGGACGATCACACCGGTGAAGCGCATTGTCGAGATGGCACATGCCGTTGGCGCACTGACGTACGTCGATGCCGTCCACTACGCACCGCACGGGCTCATCGACGTGAAGGTATCGGGGACGGATTTCCTCGCGTGCTCGGCGTACAAATGGTTCGGCCCGCACACCGGAATCATGTACGGGCGGCGAGAGCTCCTCGAATCGGTGACACCCTTCAAGCTTCGCCCCTCCCCCGACAACGCCCCCGATCGTTGGGAGACCGGAACGCAGTCCTTCGAATCGCTTGCGGGGGTCACGGCGGCAGTCGACTACATCGCATCGCACGGGACGGGCGAGACAAGACGGGA
>QQUL01000085.1 GCA_008501565.1 Armatimonadota bacterium | reverse complement strand
AGACGGTTCGCCTCCGACTCGCCAACGACATCGATCAGCGCATCGATGACGCGGTCCTCCCAGTTTCGGGCGAGAGCGTGGACCTTGGCTTCGAGCTCCGCGAGGTCGACCTCAACCGGCGGTCCCCCCTCAGTCCATACCGAAAAGTGGATGCGTGCGTCCCCGGATTCGCCGAGAGACAGCCGATAGTCAATCGACTTCCCGCCGAATGAGTCCTTGAACAACTGCTGGAGTTGTTGCCGAAGCGATGCGTTGAACCGATCCCTGGGAACCGTGACCAGCACGCTCACAGAACGCTTGAGGGAATCTCTTCGTACGAACATCCTCACATGCTCGGATTCCTCGGCTTCGACCAGATGACTGAGCGTGTCGCTGAGGTCGTCGACGGACATCGCAAACAAGTCGTCCTTCGGGAAACTCTCGAAGAGCTGCACCAGCGTCTTGTAGTCGTGGCTTCCCTCGATCAAGTCCTGCTCGTCGAGGATGCGGGCCAGTTTTCGACGCAGTACCGGGATTTCGCTTGCCGTGGCCATGTAGGCCTTGGATGTGAACAAACCGACCATGCGGAACTCGGTTTCGGTTCTGCCTTCTTCGTTGGTTTGCCGGACGCCGATGTAGTCCATGCGTGCGTCGCGATGGACGGTCGCATGTCGGTTCGTCTTCGTAATCACGACGAGATCGCCACCGAAGTAGCGGTCCGTCACGTAGTTCGGCAAATCAGAAATCGGAATCGGCTTCAGGGCTGGACCGTTTCGAGACAGAATCCCGAGGCCACTTCCCTTGCGGGATTGGATATGGAGTTCCCCATCGTCCTCACCAATGTCATAGACCTTGTAGCCGAGAAATACGAAGTTGTCGTCAAGAAGCCATTCGAGAAAGTCGACCGTCTCCTCGATCTCCTCGAAGCCGTACTGCACAACGCTCGCCTTTGCGACTGCGATCATCTCCGACACAGCAGCACGCATCGCGTCGAAGTCCCTGACCGAAACGAGAACGTCGTTCAGCGTCCCTTCGATCGCATCGGCGAGCTCGGCCTCTTCCTCGCTGGAAAGCTCACGATCCAGTTCGAAATGCTGGACGCTCTCAGTCGTAGGGGATGTTCGTGCAGACGCGATGGCGACGAGTGATCCGTCGGGGTCCCGGCTGGTGCCGATCAGCGGATGGAGGTGACGTTCGATACCGGCGCCAGAGCGAATCACCACGTTTGCGACAGAGTCAACGAGGAACGGCATGTCGTCCACAACCAGCTGGACAACCGATCCCACGGTTGTGTATCCGCAATCCTCAAGCGTGGGCTTGAAGACGCGAACAGCCTGATCCCTTGTGCCGCGGGCATCAACGAAGCGGAGGAGGTCCTCGATCTCGGCATACAACTGCTCGGGAGGAAGGTCGGGGATGTCGGTTTCAGGTATACGCCGGATGTACGTCGCCGCGAATGCTTCGATCATCGCGCGTTGTTCGGGCGATGTGTCCGAAGGGATGAAGGTCAGGAGTCGTTCGAGGAGGCCGTTCGCAGCCGTTTCGGGCGCACCATTTTGAGGCATGACGCGAGGCTAGGCATGTCCTGCCGCCACTGCACGGATTCGGCGAGTTTCGTCCTCACGCCACCTACGATTCCGATCCCCGTTGAAAGTGAGCCATGGCCAACCCGACGCTTCAGAAACAGTTCGGTGCACTGCCGCCATCCGGCGCGTCAGCCGATGCTGCGCTCGCCACGGCAAAGACACCCGTCGCTATGGGCGTCGACGACCCGATGACCATTGGCGGCACCGCCGCCAAGACAGCGTTCCTGCTCATCCTGGTGCTCGCCGCCGGTGCGTGGGGCTGGACGCTCGTCGACCCCGGGGCAGGAGAGGTCAACATCCCTGTGTGGTGGTTCTTCGTCCTGATCGGGGCAGTCGTTCTTGCGTTCGTCACGGCCTTCAAGCCGCAGCTCGCGATCATCACGGGACCGCTCTACGCCATCAGCCAGGGTGTTGTCATCGGTGCGATCAGCCACCTCTACGAGTCAGAGTTCGAGGGCATCATCGTCCAGGCGCTTCTTGCCACGGCGAGTGTGTTCATGGTCATGCTCGTGCTGTTTGTCACACGGACGATCCGCGTAACGAACCGGCTGCGAGGAGTTGTCATCGGAGCGACCCTCGGAATCGCACTGTTCTATCTCGTGAGCATTGTGCTTTCGTTGTTCTCCGTGAACATGCCGTTCGTGTGGGACAGCGGTCCACTCGGTATCGGATTCAGTGTTCTCGTGGTTGGGATCGCCGCCTTCAATCTCATGCTCGATTTCGACCTCATCGAACGGGGTGTCGTAGCACGGGCTCCCAAGTTCATGGAGTGGTTCGGCGCTTTTGCCCTGATGGTCACGATCGTGTGGCTCTACATCGAGATCCTGCGACTCCTCTCCAAGATCAGGGACTGAAGAGGCATTCGGCTTCTGACGTCCGACATCCGTCATCGGTCATCGGTCATCGGTCATCGGCTATCGGTTTGTCGGTCATTGCCGGTTAACTGCTGGCAATGGACTCAGTCATCAACGTCATCAAGCTTTGGTTCTTGGTCTCGATCGCCGTCGCACGGCGCATCTTCCGCCGCCTGCTGCTTGGACCAACCCTGCCGTCGTGGAGTTGGCGTACGGACATCGTGGTGGCGATTGCCCGTGCAGCGATCGACTTTGCTGCGACCGTGCCGGATGACCGGCTGATCAACCAGTTCGGGTTGCGCGTCAGGGCACCCGGCCCACACGAGCTGCGGGCCAAGGTGCGTGTCAACCGCACCAAGCTCGGCGGTCTCGACGTCGATCGATATCTGAGGATCGGCGCCACAACCGACGCGGCGACCATTCTCTACTTTCACGGTGGGGGCTATGTGTTCGGGAATCCCGGAACACACCGACAGCATCTGGCCCGGCTTGTCCACGCCACGGGAACGACGGGCTACGCACCTCGCTATCGCCTTGCACCCAAGCACCGGTTTCCGGCGGCTCTCGACGACGCCATGGTTGCCTATCGGGCACTCGTGGCATCGAAAACGGATCCGTCCGAAATCATCGTGTCAGGCGATTCGGCCGGTGGTGGCCTGACGCTGGCGTTGCTCCTCGCACTTCGAGAGGCCGGGGAGCCCCTCCCAGCAGGCTGCATCCTCTTTTCGCCCTACACGGACCTCAACCACACGTCGTACACGATTGTCACAAACGCCGATACCGACTATCTGCCGATACATGAGT
>QQUL01000242.1 GCA_008501565.1 Armatimonadota bacterium | reverse complement strand
GCGTCCCCGAACATCTGCGAATGGAGCTTGCCAAGATTGAAGCAACCGGGGCATCCGTCTCGACGACCGAAACTTCGATCACGGTCACCGGCCCTGATCGCCCCGACGCCGTTGACCTGGCGACCCTTCCTTTTCCCGGTTTCCACACCGACATGCACCCCCAGCTGGTGGCGTACCTGTCGATAGCGGACGGAACTTCGATCCTCACCGAGAACATCTATGCCGGTCGTTTCCGCTACATCGGAGAGATCAACCGCATGGGTGGAGACGTCCACGCCGAGGGCCAGCACGTCGTGATCCGCGGCGTCGATTCCCTTTCAGGGTGCGAGGTGGACGGCTGTGACATCCGTGCGGCCGCGGCGCTCACGATTGCAGCCCTACGCGCCGATGGCTCGACCACGGTGACCCACGCAAACCACATTGACCGCGGCTACGACAGCTTCGTCCCCAACCTCGTGTCATTGGGTGCTTCAATCTCAAGAACCTGACCCACCTTCTCCGCGTACCCAGGGTTCCAGTACCGGGTTTTTCAAGGCTGGAGCCCACAGAACGATCCTCAACGCATTGCACCGATCATCCAGCGGGGAACAGTTTCGACTACAGCGGTGTTGGAAATTGCACACGAGTGTGCGATATCATCACGTCTGATCGGAGAGCACATGACGGCAGAAGTCGAAGGAAGCATCATCACGATCGGCGGCGTTGCGGAACGTCCGGCGTTGAGTGGCGCCACGGAGATCGACATCGATTTGCTCAACGACACGCTGGACTATCTTCGTCCCGCGCTCCAAGCCGACGGCGGGGACGTGGTTCTCACGGGTGTCAACGGCGGAACCGTGAATCTTGAGCTCGTCGGGGCCTGCGGAGGGTGTCCGATCTCTGAGACAACGGTCACCGCTGGTATCGAACGCATTCTCCGCGATCGTGTCCCCGGTGTCATTGACGTTGTAGCAACCGGCTGACCGTTCTCCCATCCGTTCTTGCTCTGCACTTCTCGGTCCGCACCACGCTGCTTCTTTGGGCTGTGACCCACACTCACGGTCGGTGTGCTGTTCCAACCAGAACATACCCTGGGTACGCGGAAATGGCCTAATGTCGGTTTGTGGACACTGACGGATTGATCGGGCCAGCGAGGGACGGAAATCAACGGGCGATCGCCCGCTTGATCACGCATGTCGCTGACGGGGATGCCGACGGCCGTCAAATCGTTGGTGAGCTGTTTCGCCTTGGTGGGCACGCCAAGATCACTGGCGTCACCGGAGCACCCGGCGCGGGCAAGTCCACGCTCGTATCGGGTCTTGTCACCTCCATGCGATCAGGACCGGGGCGCGTTGCTGTCGTTGCCGTCGATCCGTCGAGCCCGTTCACCGGCGGTGCGATTCTCGGCGATCGGATTCGGATGAGTGAGCACGCCGACGATCCGAACGTCTTCATCCGGTCCGTCGCAAACCGGGGGCACCTTGGAGGGATTGCGAGCTCGACGCCAGCCGTCATCGCCGCGCTCGATGGGCTCGGGTTCGATGAGGTTGTGATCGAAACCGTCGGCGTCGGTCAGTCCGAGGTCGAGATTGCTTCGGTGTGCGACACAACCATCGTCGTGGTGAACCCTGGCTGGGGCGACGGGATCCAGACGGCGAAGGCGGGATTCCTTGAAATAGCGGACATCTTCGTCGTCAACAAGGCGGACCGACCCGAGGCATCCACGACAATCAAGGATCTTGGTTCGATGCTCGATATCGGCCCCACGACGGAGTGGCGGCCCCCGGTCCTTGCCACGATCGCGACGGAGCGGTCCGGAATCGACGACCTGTGGCTGTCAATCAACGAACATCGGGCTCATCTCGCATCTGAGGGCCGGATGGAACAGGTGCACCGCGACCGGGTCCGCCACGCCCTCATCGGCGCACTGCGGGACTCCATCGAGCACACGGTTGATGCGATCGGCGACGAAGCCATTGAGGATTTGGTCGAACGACGTGTCGACCCGTGGACACTGGCAGACCGACTGCTCGCCGCGCGGTAGCCTGAGACCATTCGAACACCACACGCGAAGGAGCGGCCATGGAACTCGTCAATTACTCGGTGGACCGGGGCGTTGCCCAGATAACCCTGAACCGCCCGCCGGTCAACGCGTTGAATCGTGCCCTCATCGCCGATCTCTCCGAAGCCTTCACCATGGCCGCCGATCCATCGGTGCGCGCCGTCGTCATCACCGGCACACCGCACTTTGCTGCGGGTGCCGATATCACCGGGTTCCAGGCATCGTTCGATGCCGGTGATGACGACAGGCAGGCTTCAGGCCTCGTCGAGGCAATCGCAGCTCTCGAGGCTCTCCCGAAACCGACGATCGCCGCCGTGACCGGATTCGCCCTCGGTGGCGGACTGGAGCTGTCGATGGGCGCCGACTTCCGATACTTCGGAGAAGGAGCGAAGGTCGGTCAGCCCGAGATTCTCCTCGGCATCATTCCTGGCGCGGGAGGCACGCAGCGCCTCGCCAGAATCGTCGGCCCGCAACGATGCAAAGAGATGTGCCTGACCGGTCGCCAGGTGAAGGCACCCGAGGCACTCGCGATCGGTCTCGCTGACAAGACAGCACCCGACGATGAGGTCCTTTCGCTTGCGCTCGAGGATGCAGCAGCGTTCGCACAGGGCCCCACGAAGGCATACGCGGCAGTCAAAGCAGCGGTGCGGATCGGATCAGACCTCACCCTTGAAGGCGGCATCGGGATCGAAGCCGAACAGTTCTCTGAGGTATTCAAGACGCAGGATGCCCGAATCGGCGTTGCAGCATTCATTGCCAAGGAGAAGCCGAGCTTCACCGGCGAGTAGCCATACGAGCTTCACAGCTCACTCCAAACGGGATCGATCCCTACTCTTCACCGAATGGCGATTCGGATTCCAACATGGAGCGGCCGCGCGATCCTCGGGTTTGTCGGTGCTGTGGTCGTCCTCATCTTCTTCCTTTCATGGATGCATGCCAACGCGCTCCGATCTGCCCTGATGGTGCCGCTTGCTGACGAGCCGGTGTTCGATCTGACCGTCGTATCGAATGGTGCTGGACGCGTCGTCGTCAATCGAACCGACGAGACTGATCGGGAGGGCATCTGGGGGCTTGAGGGACAGGACTCGTACGCACAGGTCTCCACGATCGTTCGCGTCACCGACGATTCGGTTGAGCGGGGAATCCTGCCGATGGTTGGCGAGTTCGCCGAGAGCGATGGGGCCCGTATCGACACGGACGCCTACACGGGCGACC
>QQUL01000204.1 GCA_008501565.1 Armatimonadota bacterium | reverse complement strand
CCCGAGCCCTTCGACTCTGGCGACGGCATCGTCGAATCGATCGCTTGGGATCCGGAGTGTGAACCAGCCGACCGCGTAGCGGTTCTCGTCGTATTCCTCGATGTGGCTCTCACCCGACGACACATAGCCGCCCAGTTCGGCGGCAATTGCCCGAATCTCTGATCCACGGGCGTCAAACGTCCCCTCACCAATGCGCACGTCGATTCGGCCATCTCGAATGACCTTGGCCTCGAAAGGCGGCGATCCGACGTTGCCATACAGACCTGTGTACTTGGCCGAAGTCGCCGACGACTCGATGCCATCCGGCGATGGTGCGCCCCTATCAGCGTCATACGGCAACTCCGGTTCGAGGAAATCGCCACCTTCACCGACACCGATCTCGAATTCGCCAACCGTAGGGCCGGTAGTCGCATCGTCACTTGAGCAGGCGGCAATCACCAGGGAGGCGACAAGCAGCAGGAGTATGACCCTCCACGCTCCCGGGTGCCTCAGGTTCTTCGTGGTATTCATGTTCTCTCTCCTTGTGCCAAATCGCTTCGGCTTGGTGCTACGACGCCCCAGACGATCGATCCGGTTCCCCCACGACAACTACGCTTGCGGACATGACTACATCCCAACGCCCCGAATCCGATGTCATCTCCGTGGCGATCGACAGCCACATCGCAACCGTTTGGCTCGACCGTCCCGAGGCTCGCAATGCGTTTTCCGCCGACTTCTGGGCGGATCTCCCGGCGATCATGGACCAACTCGGAACCGACCCAGATGTCAGAGTGGTCGTGATCGCGGCTCGGGGAGAAGCCTTCACCGTCGGTATCGATCTGAAGGCATTCGGACCGGCACTCATCGGAGGCGCTGGACTCGCCGAGGGCGTGGAACCACCGCGCTCCGAGGTCGAGGCCCGTCGGCGGCTCTACCAATCGGTCAAGCATCTGCAACGAGCCTTCAACGCCATCGCCGACTGTCCGAAGCCTGTGATCGCTGCAGTCCACGGGTACTGCATCGGTGCTGGAATCGACCTCATCACCGCCTGCGATATTCGCTTCGCTGCTCAGGACACCACCTTTTCCGTTCGTGAGACACAGATGGCCATGGTCGCCGACGTTGGCACCCTCCAGCGGCTTCCAAAGATCATCGATCCGGGCCGCGTGGCCGAGATCGTCTACACCGGAAAGAACTTCGGTGCAACGGAGGCCCTTGAGATGGGTCTCATCAGTCGTATCGCTTCCGATGCTGCGGCCGTTCAACGGGAAGCACACCAGCTTGCAGAGACAATCGCAGCGAATTCACCCCTCGCTGTCCAGGGATCCAAGGCAGTTCTGCGGGCCGGCGAGGGTCGCAGTGTCGAAGAGGCACTCGACTATGTCGCCCTGTGGAATGCCAGCTTCATCACTTCGAACGACCTCACGGAAGCCGTCACGTCGTTCGTCGAGAAACGACCGCCTGATTTCACGGGTAGCTGACCCTCAGACGTCAGACGTCAGACGTCAGACGCTAGAATCTCGGCATGCAGTGCGCACCACGTATCGATCGAAGCCATCTCTTCGCCGCTCCGTAGCATCTCGTTTCGCCGCGCACACCTTCACCCCTCTTTCCAAGGAGCAGAAATGACAGATCTTCAGAACCGGTTTCACGACATCATTGCGCCCGTCATCGCTTTCGACTCGGAAGTCGAAATCGTTGACGGCAAAGGCAGCTGGGTAACCGCCGTCGACGGCAAGCAATACCTTGACTTCGCATGCGGCATCGCCGTCACCAACCTCGGGCATCGACCCGATGCGGTCGTCACGGCCGCGCAATCCCAGCTCAACAAGCTGTGGCACGCCGGTGGTGCGTTCCTCTACGAGCCGCTGGTGACAGCGGCCGAGTCCATCGTCGATATCGCTCCTGATGGCATCAACAAGGTGTTCTTCATGAACTCGGGTGCAGAGGCCGTCGAAGGGTCGATCAAACTTGCCAGAAAGGTCACCGGTCGGCAGGGAATCATCACATTCCGAGGTGGATTCCATGGCCGAACCATGGGCTCGGTCACCTACACCACCTCAAAGGCCAAATACCGCCAGGGCTACCACCCGCTTCTTCCTTCGACGTTCGTAGTTCCATTCCCCCATCCATACGGGTGGGGAATGACCCAAGAAGAGGCCAATGCCTACGCGCTGCGCGAGCTCGAGTTCAAGTTCCGCTACGAGGTGACACCCGGTGAGATCGCGGCTTTCCTCGTGGAGCCAATGCAGGGTGAGGGTGGCTACTACCCGGCAAGCAAGGCATTCCTCGATGCGCTGCGAGCAATCGCGGACGAGCATGGAATCCTGCTGATCTTCGATGAGGTCCAGACCGGATTCGGCAGAACGGGTGACTGGTTCACATCGCAGGTGTATGACGTGCGACCCGACGTTCTCGTCATGGGGAAGGCCATTGCAAACGGTCTTCCGCTCTCTGCGGTTGGTGCCTCATCGGAGCTTCTGGATCAATGGCTTCCCGGCTCGCATGGGACCACCTTCGGCGGAAACCCGGTGTGCTGCGCTGCCTGTACGGCGACGATCGACGGGTTGCGTGAGGTGATACCCACCGTACCCGCATCGTCGGAGCACGCCTTCAGCCGATGGAATACGTTGAAAGAAGAGCATCCGACAATCGGTGATGTACGCGGCCTCGGTCTGATGATCGGCATCGAGCTGATCACTGCTGACGGATCGCCGGATCCCGAAGCGTTCACATCGATCGCCAGTTTCGCCCGCGACGCCGGCATGTTCATCCTGAATTGTGGTCCGGATGGGAACATCATCCGATTCATCCCACCGTTGAACGTCTCGCGCGAGGATCTCGATCGCGGCATCGACATCCTCACCGACGCTATAGCGGCGTACGAATCAGGCCGCTAATGCTGAAAGCTGTGAGCTGAAAGCTGTAAGCAACGAGAAAAGGGGCGGGACCGCCAGGTCCCGCCCCTTTTCGAGTCCTTCCCTCACTCTTCGGTGGTGAGTACGCCCCTCAGGCGCGGATAACGAACCGGACGGTGCGGATGGCAGAACTCTGCTCGGTTGTACTTCGAGAGCTGCGTTGTGCACTCGCTGACGGCACAGGTGCGATCCTCGTCGTACGTCTTTGGACGACGGGAACGGCCCTTGGGTCGTGATGCTTTCAGAATGTCAGACATATGGTCTGGGCGCCTTTCTTCGTTTTCTTGATGAGGCGACGCAACACGTTATTGGACACGCGAGAGCACCGCCGGTAAATCTCGGTCTTTTGATTGTAAGACACCAAGCCCCAAGCTGCAAGAGGAAGATCAGGATTCTTTCCTCGAACCGGTTATCGGGGCAATTCCACGCTCCCCGGGCAAAGCGATTGCCGCAACGGCAGCGGCGATCGCCAGGAGTGCAAGCCAATCCCCGAACCGCACCCAGACTGTCTGGGGGCCGATCCTGAACTGCAGCGACCCGTAGAGAACCACCTCTTCAAGTTGGTTCGTCGTCGGCCCAACGGTCCCGTCGCCAAGAATGAATGTCGATTTTCCCGTAATCGCTGCAAGGGCAGTGTCGAGGCCCACGGCCGCAGCATTCACCTTGGCGAGCGCTATCAGCTGGTCGGAGGCTGACGACACGCCATAGCTGGATTCGTTTGTGGCGATCACCATTGCCTCGGCACCGGCGCGGGCCACTGCACGCATCGAACGCGCAAACGCACCCTCAAACGAGATGACAGATCCCAGGATGCCGTACTCCGTGGGAAACACGACGGGTTCCGATCCCGAGATCATGTCTCTTGGTACCTGGTCGAGTTGTGGCACGAACCCAAGGAGTCCACGGAGCGGAACGTACTCGCCGAACGGCACGGGGTGCTGCTTGTGGTACTCGCCGAGCTTCACTCCCTCTGGCGAATACACGATGTTGAAGTTCACGAACTCGGACGTACCGACGGACCGTGTTCCTGAAACCAATATGTATGCATCAAGCCGTCGTGCCTGTTCGATGATCTCAGTTCTGACGGTTTCGTTGGTGTCCGGTTCGTATGGCGTCCCGGTCGAGTTCTCGGGCCAAATCACGAAATCCACCGAATCGATAGGAATCGTCTTGGTGAGCTCAAGATGCGACTCGTAGATCCGTCGATTCTCGTTTTGACATCTCGTTTGTGGACACGGACTTCCTCCCTGAACGATCGCGGCACGCCCCACCTGTGCAGCTGGGGCAGGAGGAAAGAGGCTGCCGGCGATCATGACGAGAACGACGACAACAGTCGAATCCACGGCCATCCGCCACTGATCCTTGCTCTCGATCACAAGCGTGAGGCCCGCGGCAACGCCAATCACGAAAACGGTCCAGCCAGAGGGACCGATCCACTGCACCGACCCCACAGCACCCGGGAGGCCGGCTGCCGGATATCCGATGTCACCCCACGGGAACCCACCAAAGGGAAACCGACCCCGCAGAAACTCCATCAGCGTCCAGCCGCCAATGACGATGAGCCACCACCGCCACGGTGTCCAGAGACGAAACGCCCAAATGACGAACCCGTATCCGGCGGTGAACGCCCCCATCACGACCATCACGGGAATCCAAGCCACGAATCCGAGCGTGATGAGCCAGGTGAGGAGAAGACCGAAGAACATGGCTCCCCAGCCGAAGCCGAGCATTGCCGCGACCGACGCCTTTTCGACGCGACGGATCGCTATGAAGAACGGGATGGGTGCGACGAACGCCAAGGGTCCGAGACCGATTGGAGGAAACGCCGCCCACATCATCAGCGAGCTCGCTGCAACGAGTGCGATTGGCACCATGACGGGTCAGGATAGGCCCGGCGTCCCTATTCGGTCGGTCAGGAGCACGGGGGCCGATACCATCGCCGCCATGGATGATCTCTCGGTTGCCGTTGAAGCCGCACAAGCGGGAGCTGCGATCATCAGGGATCACTTCGGGTCGCCACCCACCGCCGAGTACAAGACTCGATTCGACCCTGTCACGGCCGTCGATCGTGCGGCTGAGAAGGCGATCATTGCGGTACTTGCCGATCATCGACCGAACGACGCGGTCCTTGCCGAGGAGGAAGGTGGGGCGCTCCTCACGGGGCGACAGTGGATCGTGGATCCACTCGACGGAACCGTCAACTTTGTCCACTCGATTCCCCAGGTGTCGGTGTCGATCGCCTTGTACGACGGAACCACGGGCCTTGTCGGTGTCGTCCATGACGCCCTGCGTGATGAGGTCTTCACCGCAACCAAGGGTCAGGGCGCTCATTGCAATGGCGAGGCGATTTCGGTGTCGTCCACTGCGGACCTCTCAACCGCGGTCGTGGCAACCGGTTTTCCGTACGACCATGACGTGCATGCCGATTCACTGAGCGTTGTCGTACGTGAAATGCTGCGACACGTCAATGGACTCCGGCGCTTCGGATCGGCTGCACTCGATCTGGCGTGGACCGCGGCCGGACGATTCGACGCATACTGGGAACTCGGTATTGCGCCGTGGGATGGTGCTGCCGGGATGGTGCTGGTCCGCGAGGCAGGTGGCTCGGTGACTGATCCCTTCGGGGCCGAGTCAGACCCATCGAATCCGCTGGTCGTTGCTTCGAACGGGACTCTCCACGAGGCGATCCGTGAGATCGTCGACGAATTCTGTCCGCCTCACCTACGACCATTGTGAGGACTGTTCTCGTCGCCGATGCCGTTCTCACCGGACGTGGCGCTGTTGGCAACGCAGTGGCGATCGAAAACGGACAGGTAGCGGCCGTCGGCGAATCGCAAGAGATCGTCCGCGATGGCGACCATGTGGTGGTGTACGACGGAGGTTTCATCACGCCGGGCTTTCGGGATGCACACATTCATGCGATTCCCTATGCGGCGCTGCTGACGGGTTGCTCTCTCAAGTCAGCCGATTCGATCACCGACCTGATCAATCGCCTCGCGACGTTTGCCCGTTCCCAACCGTCGGGTACTCCCATCGTCGCGTCGCGGTTCGACGACGAATGTCTCATCGAGCAGAGACTCCCGACACGAGCTGATCTCGACACGGCGGTTCCGGATCGCCCCGCCGTCATCTACCGCTACTGCGGCCACATCGCTGTTGCGAACTCACGTGCCCTTGCGGACTCCGGTATCGATGCCGCTACGCCCGACCCCGATGGAGGGATCATCGATCGCTCCGAATCCGGAGAACCGACAGGTGGGCTCCGCGAAACGGCGGCCGGCCTCATTGCGACCTCGCTTGCCAGAGGTGCACCACTACCGGCAGCCGACCTCATCGACGGACGGACCCGACTCGGTGGTCTTGGCATCACCTCAATCGGGGCGATGATCGGATACGGCGAGAGCCCCTATGAGCAGCTCGCGGCCGAGTCGGAGCTGTTTCGCGATGTAGCGGGTGACCTCCCCATCCGGGTCCATGGTCTCTCGATCGCCTCGACACCGGCGGAGCTTTCGGCATCAGCGAGGACACCCACGGATGCAGGAGACCGATTGCGGTGGATCGGGGTGAAGCGTTTCTCGGACGGAAGCCTCGGAGGCCATACCGCTGCAATGTGTTCTCCCTTTTCCGACGCCGATACGACCGGCACCTTTCGCCTCACGGGCGATGACATCGCCGTGTCGCGTCACAGTCTCAAGCTGGGCGGGATGGTTGCGATTCATGCGATAGGAGACCGAGCAATTTCTGAGGTACTCAGTGTATTCCGAGAGCTGTTGTCCGAGGGCGCGGTCCCCAGCGATCTCCGTATGGAGCACGTCTCGATCGCGAGTCCGCAACTCGTCGCGGACTTTGCACACACAGGAGCCGTCGCGGTCGTCCAACCGGCATTCCTTTCGTCCGAGGAGGGGTGGCTTGGCAAACGGCTTGGTCCCGAACGGATGCCGTGGGCCTACCCGTTTCGATCGATGCTTCGAGCGGGCATCGCGCTTGCGGGATCATCAGACAGCATCGTGGAACCGCCTCATCCCTTGTGGGGAATGGCTGCGTCGATGGATCGACACGGAATCGCTCCGGAGGAGGCGCTCACGGGTCTCGAGGCCCTCGGTGTATTCACCTCGGGTGGAGCCGCTGCGCTTCGTGAAAGAGAACCGTTGACGGTGGGGAGCGCCGCTGATCTTGCAGTGGTCGATTGCGACTTTCGTACCGCAACACCAGGGCAGGTCCATGACGCACATGTGCTCGACACCTACGTCGGTGGCCACCGATTGCATGTGGACCGAAGCCAGCCGACCTGGATGGACTAGCTGGATGGACTAGGTAGTCGCAATCGTGGGTAGGCAGGTCGGACAGTAGGAGCCCCATTCGCCGTGCCGGGGGTCATGGGTGAGCTCGGCCCCACAACTGGCACATCGCGCCGCGACGAATGTATCGGCGATGTGCGTGAACGGACCGTCATCAGAAAGAAGGTCCGCCACGAGAACGGCGTTGGAGTGTCCGCGTGACATGACGTCAGTGTATTGCGGATACCGAGTACCGATGACCGAGATCCGATGACCGACGTCAGACGTCAGACGTCAGACGTCCGGTCAGTGTTCGCCGACTGGATCCGGCACGGGGCCGACCACGGCGTCCACCGCGTCGAGAACTTCCTGGATCTCGGCATGTCGCTCGAGCTTCTTCTTGGAGAAGACAAGCTGGTCACCCACCGTGACCTCAAACACGCCGCCGCTCGACGGAATGACCGTCACGTCATCGATGTAATGCTCGAACTTGTCGAGGATTGCTTCCACCATGCGCACGGCACGGTCCGTATAGCCTCAAGAGGCGCAGTACTCAATTGTTAGATGCATATCAGCATCGTAAACCGATTGCCGACCACCGATGACCGATATCAGAAGTCGGACGTCGGACGTCGGACTAAGAGAGGACGGCGCCGGACTCGGCGGAGCCGACGAGCTTTGCGTACTTGGCGAGGGCTCCGCGGGTGTACCTGGGCGGGATCGGTTCCCAGGCATCCCTCCGGCTTGCAAGTCCGGTTTCATCAATCAGTAGGTCAAGGCGACGGTTCGGAATGTCGACTCGGATCCTGTCGCCCTCCTGCACCAGCCCAATCGGACCGCCGTGTGCGGCTTCTGGAGCGACATGGCCGATACACAGGCCGGTGGTACCGCCCGAGAAGCGACCGTCAGTGATCAGCAGGACATCCTTCCCGAGCCCGGCGCCCTTGATCGCCGCCGTGATCGCAAGCATTTCGCGCATTCCGGGACCACCCTTCGGGCCCTCGTACCTGATCACAACGACATCGTTTGGACGGAGATCGTGTGCCCACAACGCTTCGAGTGCGTGCTGCTCGTCGTTGAAGACCCGCGCCGTACCTTCAAATACATCGAGTTCGACGCCAGCGATCTTGACGACAGCGCCCTCGGGTGCCAGCGATCCCCGCAGCACGGCAATACCGCCTTCCGTAGCGAGCGGATTGCCAATCGGTCGCACCACGTCCTGATCGGTTGGTATCTCCACATCTGCGAGGTTCTCAGCCATTGTCTTGCCGGTCACCGTCATGACATCGCCGCGGAGGAGTCCGGCGTCCAAAAGGATCTTGAGGACAACAGGTACCCCCCCGATCCGGTCGAGATCGACCATGTGGTACTTCCCGAATGGCTTCATGTCACCGATATGGGGGGTCCGACGTGCGATCACATCGAAGTCCTCAAGCGTGAGATCGACATCGGCCTCGTTCGCCATCGCCATCAAGTGCAGAACCGCATTGGTAGATCCGCCGAGGGCCATGACGACGGTGATCGCGTTCTCGAATGCGGCCCTCGTCATGATGTCGCGCGGGCGGATGTCCTTCTTCAGGAGGGCGATGACGGCCTGACCGGATCGGCGCGCGTAGTCTTCGAGCCTGGCGTCAACTGCTGGGACGGAAGCCGAGCCCGGTAGGGACATGCCGATCGCCTCCCCGACAGACGCCATGGTGTTTGCGGTGAACATTCCGGCACACGCTCCGTCGCCTGGGCAGGCGTTCTGCTCGATCGTGAGAAGCTGAGCGTCTGTGATGGTTCCCTCGGAGTGGGCTCCGATGCCTTCGAACACGTCAACAATCGAGATGTCCTTGCCGTCGACGACACCTGGCAGGGATGACCCGCCGTAAAGAAAGACCGAGGGCAGATTGTGGCGAGCAGCCGCCATCAACATTCCGGGAAGCGATTTGTCGCAGCCCGCGATCGAAACCATCGCGTCGAACCGCTCGGCATGCATCACGAGCTCAACACTGTCAGCGATGACTTCGCGGGAAACGAGCGATGCCCGCATCCCTTCATGCCCCATGGCGATGCCATCCGACACGGCAATGGTCGCAAACTCCAGCCCGACCGCGCCGGCTTCACGCACACCGATCTTTGCAAACCCTGCGAGTTTCGGCCCGGTCACATTGCATGGTGTCACTTCGTTGCCGGCGGACACCACACCTACCTGAGCCTTGATGAAGTCGTCTTCGCCGAGCCCCACGGCTCGCAGCATGGCTCGGGCACCCGCCCTCGCCGATCCGATCGTTACGTCCTGGGAATGAATCTTGTTTGCCATCGTCCGAGTTTACCTATGACCGATGACCGACATCCGAGATCCGATTACCGATCACCGATTGCCGATATCCGACAACTGACGAAGGATCGGCGCACGGACAACAGGGTTCGTAGCGCGCTGTCTGGGTCGGTCGTCGGTCATCGGTCATCGGTCATCTGATTTCTGACATCTGTATCGGGGTTCGGGTTCTAACCTCGCGTTCTTCATGCCGTGGACCACCGAAACCTTCCCAGAGATCCCCGTTACTCCTGAGCCACCCAAGCGTGGGCGTCAGAAACGGCGGTGGAGCGCGCCCCAGAAAATCCTGCTCACCCTGTTGATGCTCGCCGTAGTGGGGGTCTTCGGCGGGTACACGTTCCTGGCCTACACCGAAGGAAAGATCGATCGAATCTCGGCCAACGAGCTCACGTCTCTGAACACTGCCCCGATTGCTGCTGGGGATTCGATCAACTTCCTCATCGTCGGTGTTGACGACCGCTCAACCCTTCCCGATGACTGGGAAGACAACTTCGGAGACTTCGCGGGGCGACGCACCGACGTCATGATGATTGCCCACATCACAGACTCGGGCATCCAGATGCTGAGCATCCCTCGAGACTGGAAAGCCAACATCCCTGGCAACGGGGTCAACCGGATCAACGCTGCCTATGTGATTGGGGGGCCCGATCTCCTCGTCGAGACGATCCAATCCGAGATGGCGATTCCCGTTCACCACTATCTCGAGATCGACTTCGCGGGTGTCGGTGCGGTTGTTGACTCCCTCGGCGGTGTGACACTCGATTTCGAGTATCCGGGAAGGGACACGAAGTCAGGTTTTCAAACCGAAGCTGGGCGCCACACGCTCGATGGCGAGGCAGCCGTCGCCTACGCCAGGTCTCGCCACTATCAAGAGTTGAAGAACGGATCCTGGAAGTCGACGAGCGGCGGAGACATCGCTCGAACGGGCAGACAGCAAGAGATCCTGATCGCCCTGTTCTCACAGGCAACCTCACCTTCGAGCGCCTTCAACCTTCCGAGTTTTCTCCCAACCTTCGCCGATCAAATCACCGCGGATGAGGGACTCACCCTGGGGCTCATGGCGGACCTCGGGAGGCGAGCGCTGACGATTGACTCGAGAAGCATCGATGCGCGGACACTGCCCGTCAAGAACTCAACCGGAAGCGACGGTCGATCCTACGTGGTCCCGGTCGACGAAACGGCCAGCGTCATCGCCGCCTTCAATGCAGGACAGCCCCTCACGCCGTAGCGATCGGTGCACCGGCGATCACGCGCACGGTGTCCAGGAACGCTGCAATCTCTTCTTCGGAGTTGTAGGCGTGCACTGAGGCCCGAACCAACGAATCAATGCCTCGCATCCGCATGTCGAACGGGGCAGAATTGATGGTCGACCATGACACATTGATGCCTCCTTCGTGAAGGAGCTCCTTGACCTCGATCACGTTGCGCCCATCGACGGTGAATGTGACGATCGCACCTTGAACCTTGCCTCGGTCGTGCACCTGAACGCCGTCGATCTCCAACAGTCCGCTTCGTGTGCTCTCCGAGAGAGCTACCACCCGCTGCCAGATGTCGTCAACACCGATCTTCATCGCGTAGTCAGCCGCCACACCGAGGCCCATCACCATCGCCCAGTTCTTCTCCCAAGACTCAAGTTTCCGGGCGTCGGATCGGAACTCAATCGACTTGTCCGTTACCCGCGCGGCATGGTTGTCCACGAACACCGGATCAAGAAGCTCCCCCGCCGTGGCATTGACGTAGGCGAAACCCAGACCCCTCGGTCCTCGAAGAAACTTACGCGACGTCGACGTCAGGAAGTCGCATCCGATCGCCCCGACATCGATCGGTAGTTGACCGACTGTCTGACAGGCATCGAGCAGAAACGGGACTCCGGCCGCGTTAGCAATGGCCCCCACGTCGGCGGCCGGATTCACGACACCCCCGTTTGTCGGCATGTGGTTCATGGTGACAAGCGTGGCCCGTTCATCGATCTCGCGGGCAAGGGCTTCGAGGTCAACCTCACCCGTCGGGGCATCTTCGACCGTGACGATCTCGACGCCGAATCGATCGGCAAGCTGAAGGTACGTGGCCCAGTTGGATCCGTACTCGGTGGTGGTGGTGAGGATTCGATCGCCCGGCTTGTGAGTCAGCGAATACACGATCATGTCCCATGCCCTGGTCGCTGAGTCCATGAGTGCAATCTCGGAGGGCTCGGCACCGATCAATGCCGCGATGGACCCGTAGACGGCCTCCGCTGCATCAACCTTGGATTCGAAAGCTTCATAGGCACCGATGGAGATCTCAAGGTCGAGATACTGCTGAATCGTCTCGATGACGGGGGTGGGCATCAAAGCGCCTCCGGCATTGTTGAGGTGATTGACGTGTTCAACACCCGGTGTGTCCGCCCGAAGCCGTTCGACGTCGATCATGGAACCTGTCTGCCCTCCATACCGCCCGCGACGGTCACCACCTGACCTGTCTGGTGGCCCGATGCAACGTCCGACGCCAGCAGGACCACCTGTCGTGCGACATCGTCAGGGGTCGCCAACTGCTTGCGTGCCATCGTCGATGTCGCCTTCGCGACGAGATCTGGCTCGATCCCTTCTGCCGCCCGTTTGGGCGTGACTGTCCAGCCCGGGGCGACAACGTTCACGCGAACACCGTCACCGATTCGCGCTGCCTCGTTCTTCAACGAAAGGAGCAATCCCGTGTTGATGGCACCTTTGGCAGCCGCATAGTCGGAGCTCCCGGCCTCGCCGAACTGACCAGCAGTCGACCCAATCATGACGAGAGCACCCGATGTCGTCTCGGCCGCATGGGAGAGAAACCGCCGCGCAGTGAGAAAGGTCGTTGTGAGGTTTGCATCGATCGTCTGTCGCATCCTCTCTGGTGAGATCTCCCAAATCGGAAGATCCACACCGGGGTATCGGCCAGCATTCGCAACGCAGATGTCGAGGCTTCCCAGCGACTCAAGAACGAAATCGAACATTGCGTCCACATCCGACGGAACCGTGAGGTCGGCTCGGACCGCGACTCCCCCGATGTCTGATGCAATTCGATGAGCGGCTTCCTCGCTCGCGTGATAGTGAACGGCAACCGAGGCGCCCTCATCTGCGAAGGCTCGGCAAATCGCCTCACCGATTCCGCCAGCGCCGCCGGTTACCAAAACGCACTTGTCCGCAAGACCCAATTCCATCGCCGCGACCATAGGCGCGGCCGGGATGCCATGATCCCGCTACCCTGCGACCCAGCCCGCCAGCCGACCAAGGAGATCACACGAAATGGAACT
>QQUL01000302.1 GCA_008501565.1 Armatimonadota bacterium | reverse complement strand
TCTCTCAGCTGCATCGGAGTGGTACGCGAGCCTCGCGCGGCGAGCTGCCGAGGATCGGCAGCTACCGACCGACGAGGCGGACTGGGAGGAATATGCTCGGTCTAACGTAGGCGGCCTGTTCGACAGAGACAGCTACGTGCCGTGGCTCGTTGTTGTGCGGCTAGATGAGGCGGCTCGTGGAGACGCCCAGTGGGTCGGTCTGAGCATCGACGGGGAAGGCTTCCTCGGGCCGGTAGGCGTAGAAGCAGGTTCGGATCTGGTGGAGCTCACAGGATACGGACCCCCGACGGCGACGATATCCTTCATGAAGTGGGGCGCCGGGACCCCGGCTGAGATCCTTGGCGAGGGCGTGGAGGTGTCCGATGCTCGAGCTGCGGCGCGAACCGGCCCGATAGCATCCATCGACGCGGCGAACAGCACAGAACTCCGCGGCGGCGCCGACGTGGTTCTCATTGTGGACCTTAGAAACGGCAACGCGACAGCGAGGCTTGTCTCGCTGTCTGATCTGAATGTCTACCTCGTCCAAGAGCTCGACGAGCCGCCCCCACGGTCAGAACCTTATCCAGATACGCCGTGACAGGCCGACAATTGGGCACTCCAGATCGGACCCACAACATCAGAGTCGCTGCGACAGCGTCCGCGGCCTCGTTCAGCCTGTATGCGCTTGCAGCGTTCTTGCTACTCGACAACACAAGGGACGGAATACTCGACGCATTTGGTATCGCGTCCGGTTCTTGTGGTTCTGCCGGGCTTGAGACTGTCCCTGCTCTGTTTCCCGTCTTTCTCTCAGCAGCCGCCTGGTTTGTTGCCAAGCGACTAGTTAGGGATCCATCACGGGGGCTAGAACTGGCACTTCGGCTTCTTTGGGCGGTCTCAGTGTTGATCGCTGTTGGTGCGGCCCTGATCGCTCTTGTGCTCAGCTCCGGGTTCGGATGCATAGCCGATTAGCAGACCCGGTTGAAGCCCTCTTGTACGACATGCAAGAGGCATCCGGGGAGATGGCAATGTGCTACAGCTTCCGGCGTTTGGGAACCTGCCACCTCTTGAGCTCGCACCCCGAACGTCCCTACGGGGCATGGCCATTGCCCGAGCGTCACAAACAATCGACAGGATCAATGTCCGCGACCCCTCGCGAAGCAAAGATGAAGGGAAGGACCTGTGACGAATCAGAAACTCAACGGACGAACCCTCGAAATCCAGACTGCCTGTGGTCTGCCTCAGGTACGACGCGGGCGATGTGCAGGCAATGCAACGTGTTGTGGCTGAGCGAATGATGAGGGCCGGGTTTCAGCACGACATTGTCAATGACGAGGACCACTTCGTATCCGACGAATGGGAGGTGTCCATTGACGGTGCCCGTGTGCGGGGAATGATCGCTGAGCCAGATCGGAATGCTGCGGAGACGTTTGCTCCCCTTTCCGAAGCGTTGGGGACCGTACCGTAGACTCGCAGACGGTCGGGTCGCTATCCGTCGGTGGTGGTACCGGGACAGTGATGTGCTTGAGCATCGGATGGCAGCCCAAGAGCGAGCATGATTCGGGTGGATGCCGAGCGTTTTAGCATTGGCACTACGAATGAGAAACGCGCACGGGCGGTTCGCGTTGCGCCGCGCCGATGGGTGCGTCTCGTGCGGGCGACCGTTCAGAATCCTCCCCAGACGTCAGGTCCCGTGGCATCGCTTGTACTTGTAGCCGGAGCCACATGGGCACGGATCGTTCCGACCGACCTTCAGGCGCTGGGCAGGTTTGAGCGGTCTTGTCCTGGCACTCAGGAGGTGCTGTGCCGTTGTTAGGGACCGCTCTCGTTCTTCGAGGTGCCGTTCTCGCACGTCAAGGGCTTCGGACTCGGCAAGGAGTCTCTCGTGGTACCGAACGACGTGAACAGCCTCAGATGGTTCCCCTCCGTCGACAAGTACACCGAGCTCGTGGACAACCAGCCCAGCGATCGCGGCTCCCATCGTCAGCCCAAGGGTGTCACAGTATCGTCGCCACGTCGCCCACACTGCCCTCGATAGCGGCACCTTCACCAGCCGGACACCGTCACCGTGGTCCAGCTCGGTAATGATCTTGCTGTCGATCCTGGCGAGGATTCCACGGTCGAGGGTCATCAGGTCGCTCTCTCGGTAGACGGGTATACCAGCAGCAACCGTGTTGCACATGCGTGTGTGATTTGGGGGTGGCTGTGCGCGATCGCGATCGCGACTGTGATCACGGTGAGAGTGTGCCATTCGTGGTCGGGGTCGCGGCTGTTACGGATCGCAGCTGCGGTACTCCGTTTCTGTTCTGAGACTTCTCGAATGTGGTATTGCGGTGACATCTTGGCGTGAACCGGATTCGGAGAATGGTCCATTACTCGCATCCTGACCGATCCAGACAGCGGTTGAACAGTGTTCCCAGTCCACGAACCGCCAACTCGATCAACGAAGCCGCTATCGACTGCGGGGTTTCCACTGTGATCAACGAGCGTTTCGTGCTTCATGTACATGAAATAGACACGCCAACCCTCTCACCAAAGTTTCAGCAACCCTTTCACGAATGTTTCGACAACCCTTTCACCAGAGTTTCACAGCCAACGTCGACACCGGGAGAATCCATACGTACCAAGGTCTTCTGCGGTATCTGGCAACCGGCGTAGGCAACCCGTCGGATCACCACTTTCAACCCCGTCGCCGGGTGTTCCCGAATCGGGATGAGAGGGCTGATGACACTCTGGTGAGACTCTGGTGAGAGGGTTCGCCTTCAGAATGAATCTGTCCGGGCGCTGTCATAGGTCGCGTGTACATTCGAAAGAGATCCCGAGAGCGAGGAGTCAACCATGGGAGCCGTATCGAGAGTGACCCACAGATCGGGTCGTCGCGCCTGGCAGACGCGCTGGCGCGACCCGGCAGGCCGGCAGCGATCCAAGAACTTCGATCGAAAGATCGATGCTGAGCGGTACCTGCTTGCCATGGAGACCGACAAACTCAGGGGCCGGTACACCGACCCTCGCTTGGCCAAGACGGCACTCGGCGAGTGGATGTCTGAGTACCAAGCCACTCGTGTGAATCTCGGGCGCCAGACCCAAGCCAGAGACGAGGCGACGATAAGGAATCACGTCCTACCGAGATTCGGAACGTGGATGATCGGATCCATCCAACCGATCCATGTTGCTCAGTGGGTCGCCGACCTCGATGCCGCCGGGTACGCACCAGCAACCGTTCGCAAGGCGTATCAGCTGCTTTCCGCAGCGATGGACGCCGCCGTTGAGTCCGGGCTCATCGGTCGTTCGCCTTGCCGAGGTGTTGATCTCCCACGGCTGGAGACAAGATCCACCATCCGTTTCCTGGAACCCGCCGAGATCAACTTCCTGGCCGACGCCATCGACTCTCGGTACTCCGCAATGGTTCTCACCGCGGCGTACACCGGACTCCGGTTCAGCGAACTGCGGGCACTCCGAGTGGACGGGCTCGATGCCCTTCGACGGGCCATCCGGGTCAAGGCATCGCTCGTCGAAAGCGGAGGCAAGTTCTATTTCGAGAATCCCAAGTCAGAGGCCTCACGTCGCACCCTTCGCGTGCCGTCATTCCTCGTCGAGGTCCTGGCCATCCATCTTGGAAAGTACGCAGACGACTCCGGCCTCATTTTCTCGGCGCCCGACGGTGGGCCGATCCGGCGGAGCAACTTTCGGCGCCGGATCTGGCTACCGGCGGTGGAGGCGTCCGTTGGCCAACCATGTACATTCCACGATCTCCGTCATACCCAGGCCGCCCTCTTGATTGCTCAGGGAGAGCATCCGAAAGTGATTCAGGAACGACTTGGTCATGCGTCGATCAAGACCACCCTCGACACTTATGGGCATCTCTTTGAGGGTCTCGATGAGGCGGCCACGGACCGTCTTGAGTCGACCTACGCTGCCGCTGATGTGCACGCGATGTGCACGCGGGACGATTCTGAGGTCATCGCTCTGAAAGCGAAATGAGAGAAAACCCTTGTGCCGCAGGGGTTTGCGAGGGTGGGCCTACGTGGATTTGAACCACGGACCTCATCCTTATCAGGGATGCGCTCTAACCAGGCTGAGCTATAGGCCCTCACGAAGTTAGGAGAATACCCCGCAGGGTTCTCAAACGGGCTGTGACGTACGGAACGCAGACTGGGCCGTGCAGGTTGTACGATGCAGGCGCTGTATCAACGAGGAAGGCAAGCATGGACGAGCTCTACAACTGGATTCTCTTTGGGCACATCATCGGGGCTGCGATCTGGTTCGGTGGCGCCGTGGCCTATGAGGGCCTCGGCGGAGTAGCGAAACGCACGGGCAAGGCTTCGGAATACACGAGATACATCTATACAGCGATGAAGACGAGCGGTGTGATCATGCCGATTGCGGCGTTCATGACGCTGGGCTTCGGGATTTGGCTCGTTGTGCAGAGCAACGATGTTTGGAGTTTCAGCGATACCTTCATCTCGATTGGTTTTGCGGCAGCGATCATCGGGATTGGACTGGGTGTGTTCATGATGATGCCGCAGGGCAAGAAGCTGGCCGCGCTCGTCGAAGCGAACGGGTTCGACGACCCCGAAGCCGGTGCCATCGCGAGGAAGATCGGAATGGCCGACCACTTCCAAACGTTGATCGTGACCATCGCGATGGTCGCCATGGTCTTCAAGTTCTAGCGGCCCGGCACCATTCTGTGGGCTCCACCATTGAATAATCGGGTACTGGAACCCTGGGTACGTGAAGGGGTTGCGGGGTTATAGACTTGGGTGCCTTGGGGACGTAGCTCAGCCTGGCAGAGCATCTGGTTTGCAACCAGAGGGTCGTCGGTTCGAATCCGATCGTCTCCACCGCCGTAGGACACAATCGAATAAGGAAGGTGCGCCATGGCCGAGGCAGTAATCATCGATGCGGTGAGAACGCCGCTTGGGAAGCGCAACGGATCCCTTTCCGACTGGCAATCTGCCGACCTCGCGGCTGAACCTCTCAAGGCGCTCGCAGAGCGCAACAGCCTGGACCCTGCTCTCGTTGACGACGTCATCATGGGCTGCGTTTCCCAGGTCGGGGAACAGACGTACAACATCGGTCGCAACGCAGTACTCGGAGCCGGCTGGCCAGAGTCTGTTCCCGGGGTCACGATCGATCGCCAGTGTGGTTCCTCCCAGCAGTCCGTCCACTTTGCGGCACAAGGTGTGATGGCCGGCGCCTACGACGTTGTTGTGGCGGCTGGAGTCGAGAACATGACGCGGGTTCCCATGGGATCGTCGATGGGCTCATCGAACCCGTTCGGCGAGAAGATGCGTGAGCGTTACCACAACGGACTCATCCCACAAGGTCTATCGGCAGAGTTGATCGCCGAGCAGTGGGGGATATCCCGTGAAGAGCTCGACAGCATCGGCTACGACAGCCAGGCTCGTGCCCTCAAAGCCACGGAGGAGGGACGTTTCGAAAACGAGATCATCCCAATCGACGTGAAGATTGACGGGGTGCCCGGCGTCCTGACGAGGGACGAGGGGATCCGCCCCGGAACAACCATGGAGAAGCTCGCGACACTGCGGCCGGCCTTCAAGGAAGACGGAGTCGTCACAGCTGGAAACTCCTCACAGATCACCGACGGCTCGGCTGCCATCCTGATTACGTCGGTTGACAAGGCCAAGGAGCTCGGTCTCAAGCCGAAGGCAAGATTCGTGTCATTCTCACTTGCAGGAACCGATCCGATCTCGATGCTCACCGGCCCGATCCCTGCCACCGAAAAGGCTCTCGCCAAGGCAGGGCTGACGCACAAGGACATCGATCTGTACGAGATCAATGAAGCCTTCGCCGCCGTCATCGCAGCATGGTTGCGTGAAACCGGTGCCGATTGGGATTCGGTCAATGTCAACGGTGGAGCGATCGCACTCGGTCATCCGCTCGGAGCGTCCGGAGCCAGGCTGATGACGACGCTCGTCAGCGAACTCGAACGATCCGGCGGACGCTACGGTCTCCAGTCCATGTGCGAAGGGGGAGGGCTCGCAAACGGCACGATCATCGAGTCGCTTGCATGATCGTCTTTATCGCGGCCCTTATCGGGTTGATGATTGTCGTGATGACCATCTGGAGCATTCGGTTCATCTCAGCGGGACCGCCCCCGGAACCGGACCTCTCATCGGTTGAGGAAGTGGATGTCCCCTATCTCTGCACCGTGTGTGGACTCTCCCTCACAGTGACCGAGGCCCAGATCGGCGAAGAAATCGACCCACCCCGTCACTGTCGCGAAGACATGGTCAGAGCCGTTTAGAGAGCTGAAAGCTACAGATAGGGCCGAAGGCCCTATCTGTAATTCATCGTCATCGTGAATCCGACACCGATGCCGACCAACCCGAGGAGAAGCCACGTGTTGTCCGTCCCACCGGGTAGAAGGCCGATGTAGTTGGCGAGAATGACGAGCGTTCCCACGCCCATGAGCCCAAACATCGTGACCACATACCACATCGGCGATGGGCCCTTCGTGTCCACAGCGGTCGGTTTGTGCTTCGGAGGAGTGGGGCGTTTGTTGGCCTTGTTCTTGCGGCCTTTGGAAACTGGCATGTGCCCAGAGTAGTCCGACAGCTCACCGAGCGATGCTCGAGCCGTCCCTCGTTCACCGTCGCAAACGGATTCTGGCAGTACCCTCGCATCGATGACCGAGCTATTGGAAACCGAAACCGGGAGCACAGAGCGCCCGCGCGACGGTCGGGTAACGCGTGTGATCCGAGCGTTTGGCTGGACCACCATCGGGATCGGTGTCTTTCTCCTCGGCTTTGTCGCTCACCAGCTGTTCGTCACGACCTATTTCGCTCAGCAGGCAAACCAAGGATTGACCGAGGAAGCGACTTCCCGCTTCGCCGACGTCGAGATTACGGAGGTTCCCTATCTGGATCCGACCGCCGGTCCCGTCGATACGACCGTGCCGACCGATCCGATGGTGGATCCCGAGGTCAGGTTCCCGACACTTTTCGTTGAAGCTCCACCCGAGGTCGGTGAGCCGTTCGCCATCATCACCATCCCCACCATTGAACGCCTCGCGGGCGGTTGGGCGGTTGTGGAAGGGGTCTCGCGTCCGGTGCTGCGTGCCGGTGCCGGCCACATGCCGAGCACCCCACTCCCCGGTCAGCCGGGGAACTCGGTGATTTCAGGTCACCGAACGACATACGGCGCCCCCTTTCACGAACTTGATCTGCTGAACCCGGGGGATCTGATCGAGGTCGAAACCGCGTTGGGCGTTCACACGTATCAAGTCACCGGATCCGAAATCGTCTCTCCGCGTGACCTCTGGGTAACGGAGGATCTCGGCGGTGCCACCCTGACCCTCACGACCTGCCATCCGAAGTTCAGCTCTCGACAGCGACTGGTTGTGTTCGCCGAGCTCATAGACGGTCCAAACGCCTCGACTATTCTCGGAACATGAGACAACTCTTCCTGCGACTACCCGGCCCCATCGCGGTCAAGGCGGTCCTCGCGTTGATCATCGTGGTTGTCGCCTTGTTGCTGCTCAACATCATCTACAACTGGATGGGAACCAACCTCCTCGATTCCGGTGGTGGCATCGAATGAGGGTTCTGATCCTCGACAACTACGACTCCTTCACCTACAACCTCGCCCAGTACATCGGAGAACTCGGTGCCGATCCGGTTGTGTACCGCAACGACGTCCTCACACCTGCCGATGCAATGGCGCTCGCCCCCGAACGGATCGTGATTTCCCCGGGGCCGGGGCGTCCCGAGGATGCAGGATATTCAATGGACTACATCACGGCTCTCAGTCCGACGATTCCCACCCTGGGCGTCTGTCTCGGTCTTCAGGCGGCGGTAGCCGCATTCGGAGGATCTGTAGGGCTCGCCCCCGAACCACGCCATGGCAAGACGTCTTCGATAACCCACGACGGAAAAGGGATATTCGCCGGGATACCGAACCCATTCGACGCAACCCGCTATCACTCACTCGCCGCAACCGACGTTCCGGACGTGTTCGAAGAGACAGCGCACTCTGACGACGGTGTGCTCCAGGGAATACGGCACAAGAGTCTTCCGATCGAAGCGGTGCAATTCCACCCTGAAAGCATCATGACGGTCCACGGGAAGGCGATTCTCGCCAATTTCCTCGCCCTGGAAACCACCGCACCGGAGCTGGTTCACTGACCATTGGCCGTCGTTGAGGTCACAACGGTCTCTGACACCACCGGCCCGTCCAGCATCCGCCCTCAGCGGGCAGACTTGCGCGAACGGATCAGTCCTTCTTCGGCGAGGGATCCGATCGTCCGGTCGATCTCCTCCGGAGACCTCCCGAGTCTTGTGCCGACCTCGATGAGATCGACGCCTGCAAGGTCTGCCCGCACCAACGCTCCGCGCAGCTGCCGTGTCGAGCCTTCAAAGCGCGACTGGCGCGGAGCGCGGACATAGACGGAAGGGTCGGCGCACGAATCCTCGACCGGGCACTGGTCACACAGCGGCTCTTGCGCAAGGCAGAGCGTCGATCCGAGATCCATCAGCGCCTGATTCCAGTCTCCAGCCGGGGCGCCGACAACGCTCGATGCGAACTGTTCCAGGTCGGATCCGGTGAGTGGACGCCCTGCCCAACGACTCAGTATTCGGCGCAGGTTTGTATCGACCGCCGGGATCTGTGCCCCGAAGCAGATAGAGGCGATCGCGTTTGCGGTGTAGGGACCGATCCCGGGGAGAGTCCTGAGATCTGCCGGCTCAGTCGGCCATCCGCTGGATGAGAGTTGGATTGCGGCGTCCCGAAGGCGGAGCGCCCGTGAGTTGTATCCGAGTCCGGACCACTCCGAAAGCACTTCCTCATTGGTTGCGGCTGCAAGATCGTCAACAGTCGGCCACCGATCCACGAATGCCTCGAATCGGTCGATGGCTCTCGAAACCTGGGTCTGTTGGAGCATGACTTCCGATACGAGAACCTTGAACGGATCAGTGGTCCGCCTCCACGGCAGGTCTCGTTTGTTGGATGCGTACCAGGAAAGGAGATTCGCATTTCGTGAACGGACTACTGATGCCGAAGCCACGCTCAGGGGGTGGTGCTTGTAGTCGTCGTTGTCCCGTCCCACAGGTACAGCACGACCGTGATGATCGAACCCTGATCGACGGTTGTCCCCGCCGGTGGGTCCTGGTCTGCGACCTTTCCGTCCAGGGTCGGGTCTGGTGTCGAAACCGGGGGATCGTCCACGCTGATATCGATGAGGAGCCCTTGTGCTGCAGCCGCGGATTCAGCGGCATCCACAGACAGCTGGAAGACGTCGGGGACCACGACCTGTTTCACGACGCCAAGCTTGACGGTCACCGACGTACCCACCTCAACGACATCGCCGGGGTCACGACTCTGGTCCGCGATCATTCCAACGAGGCCCGAGTCGAATGGAACCTCGACCGTCTCGGTGCTGAGGATCATCACCAGGCCGAGCGCAGACATCTCGGATTGGGCGGCAGCCTGCGTCTTCCCGACAAGGTCGGGGACACGGACGGGTTCCGGTCCGTCTGAGACGGTAAGGACGATGGTGGCTTCCTTCGGTATTTCCTGGCCAGCAGCCGGGTTCATGGATATGACGAATCCGAGAGGAACATCCTGGGAGAACTCGTGGAGCGTGTCGATGTTCACGAAACCCGCTCGGGCGAGCTCCAGAATTGCTGTGTCAGTCGACTTGCCCGTGACGTCTGGAACCTCGATCGCTTCGGGCCCCAGCGATACGACGAGGTTCACCGCAGTCCCGGGTGCGGCCGTCGTCCCACCCGGAGGGGACTGGTTGATCACGATGTTCTCGTCAACGTCGTCCGCCGGTTCGTACGTGATGTTCCCGACCGTGAACCCCTGGTCAGTGATCCTGGCCCATGCGATGTCGACGTTCTCCCCGAGGAGGTTGGGGACTCCGAACTGTTCGGCCCCGAGGGACACATAGACCTTTACGAACTCACCGACAGGAACACTCGTGCCGGCGGGCGGGTCGGTGCGCGTCACACGGCCCTCGGCAATCTCGGTGCTGTTCTCGTACTCCTGAAGCACCTTCAGCCCGTCCCCCTGCAGGGTCTCGAACGCCTGATTCGCCTCGATGTCGACGAGGTTCGGGATCACAACCGTGTCGACGGCTGTGTCCCCGCCCGAGAGGAGTCGCATGAGCAGCCAGACTCCGAGCGCAAGGATCACGATGAGACCACCGACGGCGGCCCAATAGCCGGTCTGGGAGCGCTCCTGTACGGGGGCATCGAACGTCTGGGTACCGGTGACGCCCGCAGCGGCTGGTACGGCACCTGCTGGAATGCCGACGGGCGGGGGAATCATCGCCGTCGCGGCCGCCGCGGATACGACACCGGCGGCCATCGGCTCAACACCGCCGAGGTAGCGCATCAGATCTGCACGCATTTCGTCTGCGGTTTGGTACCGGTTCTCCGCGCGTTTCTGGATCGCATGCGAAGCTATGGCTGAGAGTTCGATTGGTGCGTCAGCGTTCACCTCGTGGGGTGGAACGGCATGTTCAGACACGTGCTGGTATGCAACGGCCACCGGGCTTTCGCCAGAAAACGGTGGTCGACCGGCAAGCATCTCGTAGAGAACGACCCCGAGTGAGTACACATCCGACCGTTCGTCCGCCGGCAACCCTTGAGCCTGTTCGGGGGAGAAGTAGGTAGCGGTCCCGATCACCGCACCGGTGCGCGTCAGTTCTTCCGAGTCGTCGAGTGCCCGCGCAATCCCGAAGTCCGTGACCTTCACCGCTCCGGCGTCGGTCAGCATGATGTTGCCTGGTTTCACATCGCGGTGATAGACGCCGTGTTGGTGTGCGACGCTGAGGGCCGCAGCGGTCTCGGCTGCGATCTCCGCTGCTCGTCTGGGCAGGATCGCCCCGTCCTCTCGGAGCACATCGCGAAGGGTCTTGCCGTTGATCAACTCCATCACCATGAAGTAGGTGCCGGCGTCCTGGCCCCAGTCATAGATGGCAACGATGTTCGGATGGGAGAGGTTTGCGGCTGCCTGAGCCTCACGTCTGAACCGTGTGACGAACGCTTCGTCAGAGGCGAAATTGGCGTGGAGAACCTTCACTGCAACCGAGCGGTTCAGCAATGTGTCGTCGGCCTCGAAAACATCTGCCATGCCCCCGCGGGCCAGGTGTTTGACGATTCGGTACCGATCGGAAAGTAGGCGATCTTCCACGGATCGGAGGGTACACAGGGACTTCAGTAATCAGAGCAACTGATACGGGGCAGTTTCAGCTTTCTTGTAGTCGTCTCGGGTCCTCGGGCCCCTTAGATCAAAGCGGCGACCCTGCATGGGTGGCGGACGACCGCTCGGTCATCTACTCAAAGAAGGCAGCGAGCACCTTTTGGGCGATGGGTGCCGCGACGCTTCCCCCTGTGGCTGATTCGCCGAAGTCGCCTCCGGATTCGACGGCGACGGCGACGACAATCGATTGCTGACCCGGCTCGGGTTCGACGGGACCGAAACCGACGAACCACGCATGCGGAGCCTGACCGGTGACCTCGGCTGTTCCCGTCTTGCCGCCGATCCGTATCCCGGGGACCGCGGCCTTCTTGCCTGTCCCGGACACGACGACCTGCTCCATGAGGCCGCTGAGAACCGAGGCGGTCGCCGGGCTCATCGCTCGTCTCCACACCTTCGGAGTGGTGGATGATTCAACGGTTCCATCTGACGTGAAGATGTCGTAAACGAGGTAGGGAACCATCATCTCGCCGCCGTTGGCGACCGCCGCTCCCGAAAGGGCCACAAGGAGCGGTGTCGCCTGTACGTCTCGCTGCCCGATGGCGGACTGTGCGGTCGCGGGAGGGTTGTCGTTGAGGCTGCCATCATCGGGAAAGAAGCTGACGAGCGTTTCGAGATCGAACGGCACGGCTCTGTTGAATCCGAACTGGTCTGCATGTCGAGCGAGCTGTTCACCGCCGAGGTTCATACCGAGCTGTGCAAACGTCGTGTTGCATGAGTGGACGAACGCATACTCAAGACTCACCTGCGTCCCGGCACGGCAGACCTCACCGTCAAAGTTCTTGATGGTCGATGTGCTTCCCGGAAGCTCAAGTTCCACCGGATCCGGGAACTCGCTTGATGGGCTCACCAACCCGGTATCGAGACCCGCCGCGGTGGTCACGATCTTGAACACGGAGCCTGGCGCATAGGTCTCATCAGAGACCCGGTTTCTGAGGGGCTCGTCCGGATCGTTCTCGAGATCCACGCCAGCCTGTGCAGCGTCGAAACCGATGAGGCTGTTCGGGTCGAAACTCGGATACGAGACAAGCGCGAGAACCGCACCGGTCTGGGGGTCGAGGGCTACAACGGCGCCTCGCTGTTGGCCGAGCGCCTCGGTTGCGACCATTTGGAGTTCGTGATCGATCGTGAGACGCAACCCACGGGGCCGTGTGTCTCCGCCAAGGATTCCGTTGAGGACACCCGAGATCGTCGAGTCTCGGTCTGATGTCAGCTCGGAAGCCTGCGTTCGTTCAAGGCCCCGGGACCCAAAGAGAACGGATGTGTAGCCAACGGTGTGCGCATAGAGGCCGTCGAAGGGATAGGTCCTCTGGAAGAGCGTCGGGTCGTTCGGACTGGGGCGAGACTCTGCGACAACCACCTGATCGGAGGTGACGATCGGGCCACGTTCGCGACCTGTTCTCCATGCAATCAGACGTGGATTCCGGGGGTCGTCGCGATATTCGGGCGCATTGATCGCCTGCACATAGGTCACTGAGGCCGCAAGCACGAGGAACGCCCCGAGCAGCGCATACGCGGCGCGTCGGAGAGAGACGTTCATGCGCGTTCCTCGTCCGAGACGCGCAGAAGCAGCGCGATGATTGCCGTGTTGGCA
>QQUL01000303.1 GCA_008501565.1 Armatimonadota bacterium | reverse complement strand
AAGCATGCAGGTGAAGGCCAGACCGAGTGGGATGCCGGGGAAGATCTCGCTGATGATGACACCCGAACTGCCGCCGATGAAGAGCATGGGGAAGATGGGGCCGCCGATGAAGCCACTGGCGGTACTCGCAGCAAAGGCGACCATTTTTCCGATCAGAATGGAAATGAGAAGCCCCGCTCCGAGAGTTCCTCCCGTTGTCAGAACGGTGTTGAGCTGTGCGCTTCCCGTGAAATTTGTGAGTGGGAGCGCAAACCCGATGAAACCGAAGATCAGCCCCCCGAGAACCGGCTTTGCAAGGTCGGGTATTGACCCGCCGTCGAAGATGCGGCGCAGGACATTGCCGATCGCAAACAAGACAACCACGATGACGGCTGAAAGTACGCCAAGACCAACTCCCGCGAATAGGTGCCAGTTCTCGAACGTGTATTGCGGGACAGCATAAATCCCGAGGAATACGGTTCCAGCGATCGCGAAATAGACACCGAACGACACGCTGGAAGCAACCAGGATGCCATAGAAGGCGCGCCTGAATTGACGCCCCACCGGGCGTGCGATCTCGAGCAGGAGCACGATCGTCATCACCGGACTTGAGAACAGGCCGCCGAACGCCCCCGCCATTCCTGCCAGGGTCAGACTCTTCGTATCGTCTTCATCAAGGCCGCCACGCTTGGCAAGCAGCTCTGCTGCGCCGCCCCCCATCTGCCCCAGAGCTACTTCGGGGCCAAGACTCGCACCACCCACAAGAGAAACTGCCGACACCGCCACGATCGAAGGAACCCACCGTGTTTCGATGTGCTGGTCCTCGAGATCCTCGATGAGTCCAGGAATCCTCGCTGGCATGTGGAAAAGCCGGCGCAATACGCCAACAATGAGGCCGGCTCCCGCTGCAACGCCGATCCACCACAGGTGACCGTCGAACCAGCCAGTTGATGTTTCCCCGTACCAATCCTCCCCGAGCTCGGTTACTCCCAGGAATGCGAGCGCTGCCACGACACCCACGAGACCGAGGACAACGGAATATCCCATCAGGATCCAAAAGCCTCGGCCCTGGAGTCCTCCGGGGATCAACGCCGGCTGTGCGTCTTCACTCATCGGCTGCGGCTCCGACGTCCTGCGACTCCATGCGCTGGCACCATCTCGGGAACGTTGACAGTCATGGGCGTCACATTACGGCATCGACCCTCACCCGTGCGTTCTGTGGGCTCCAGCCTGCAAAAATCGGGTACTGGAACCCTGGGTACGCGGATTTTCGCGTTCTATATCGTTTCGATATACATTGGTGTATCGATTCGATATACTCGCAGCATCATGTTGGACTTTGCCATTCTTGGTTTGCTCATCGAACACCCGCGCCACGGGTACGAGATCAAGCGTTCCCTTGCACAACTCGGTTTTTGGACCGTGTCATTCGGGTCGTTGTACCCGGCGCTCAGGCGTCTCGACAAGCGCGGTGCAATCGAGGCAACCGAGGGGACAGGCCGCCGCAAGGCATACGCGATCACAGCCGACGGGCGTGAACTCTTCGACTCTCTTCTCACAGCCGACCCCGATGCCTCGGAGACCGATCGTGCATTCCAGATCCGGCTCGCCTTCCTGAGTCAGCTTCCCCAGAGCCAACGCACCCGGGTCCTTGAGCATCGCCGCACCAAAGTTGCTGCCCAACTCAAGTCGGCGCGCGACGTCGTCGTCGAGGCTCGCACCGAATCACAGAACCCGGACCGCTATCGCCTCGCCCTCATGGAACATGCGATGCGGTCCATCGAAGCCGACATGGCATGGCTCGACGGCTTGATCGCCAGCGAGCGCAGAGTCGGCATCACACCACGAACACAGATCACCTAAGACACGGCCACAGGCAAAGACCATCACGGAGGAGGGCTTCATGTCCAAGGTACGAGTAGCCATCGCAGGGCTCGGAAACTGCGCAAACTCGCTCATTCAAGGAGTCGAGTACTACAAGGATGCTGATGCGGACCTCAAGGTCCCGGGCCTCATGCACGTGCAGCTCGGGGAATACCACATCGGCGATATCGAGTTCGTTGCCGCCTTCGATGTCGATGCATCCAAAGTCGGCCAGGACATCGCCAAGGCGATGTGGGGCGGGCAGAACAACACGATCGAGTTCGCTTCGATCTCCGATCTTGGGATCGACGTGCTTCGCGGGCCCACATTCGATGGTCTTGGGCAGTACTACGTCGGTCAGATCGAGGAATCGCCCGCAGAACCGGTTGACGTGGCCGCTGCGCTCAAAGCTGCCAAGGCCGACGTGCTCGTTTCCTATCTCCCTGTCGGGTCGGAAGAAGCGACCAAGTTCTATGCCCAGGCAGCCATTGACGCTGGCTGTGGCTTCGTCAACGCCATCCCGGTATTCATCGCATCAGACCCGGAGTGGGCCCAGAAGTTCGTTGATGCCGGACTGCCGATCATCGGCGACGACATCAAGTCACAGGTCGGTGCGACGATCGTCCACCGTCAGCTCGCCCGCTTGTTCGAGGACCGCGGCGTCCATATCGACAACACATACCAGCTGAACTTCGGTGGCAACATGGATTTCATGAACATGCTCGAGCGCGAGCGTCTTCAGTCGAAGAAAATCAGCAAGACCCAGTCGGTGACGAGCCAGATCGAGGACAAGATCAACTCCGACAACGTGCACATCGGACCATCGGACCATGTTCCGTGGCTCACGGACCGCAAGTGGGCATATATCCGTCTCGAGGGAACGAGCTTTGGCGATGTTCCACTCAACGTCGAGCTGAAGCTCGAAGTCTGGGATTCACCCAACAGTGCCGGTGTCATCATCGATGCAGTCCGTTGCGCCAAGATCGGTATGGACCGCGGCATCGCGGGTCCATTGGTTGCACCGTCGTCGTACTTCATGAAGTCACCCTCCGTGCAGTATCACGACAGTGTCGCCCACGACAACGTCGAATCGTTCATCGCTGGCCACGATGTCGCACAGGCCGACCTCGCAGGCTTCCTCGCAAGCTGAGATCAGCGGTCAGAGAGAAGGGGCGGTCCTCCGTGCCGCCCCTTCTGCGCGTCCCGTGGATCTTCGGTGGACCACTGGTACGATGCCGCCCATGCGGTCACCGATCCATCTCGAAGTGAACGACCCTCAATCGACTCTGCGTGTTTCCGAGACGTATCACCATCTCAGCCGAGTCAAGATCCACGACGTGGGAAACACACTCAGTGCTGACCTCCAGCCTGGCGGAATACTGACCATCAACGATCGACAGTTCGATCTGTTCGAAGCCCACTGCCA
>QQUL01000210.1 GCA_008501565.1 Armatimonadota bacterium | reverse complement strand
GTCGATAAACCGATACTATGGATCCATGCCACAGCAGCCGGGCACCATGGTCGAAGCCACGGATCGTCGGATCGGTCCATACAGCGCCTTTGTTCCCAATCACTTACCACCAGGATCCGAACTCGAACCCGGACGGGTCTGGGGGCGGCTGGAGAAGGCCTCCCGGCAGCTCGGGGCCCTGTGCGACGTGGCCCGCAGACTTCCCAACCCAGATCTGCTCTCCGTCGTGCCGACCGTGCGAGAGGCCCACGCCAGTGCCCGGGTCGAAGGCACGACGACCACGCTTGCCGAGGCACTGGGGTTCTCGGAGATCCCGGAGGAGGAGCAGAGGCGCCTCGACTTCGTCGGCGTCCAGGCCCACCTGGATGCCCAGACACTCGCTCTCGCTGAACTCCGGATCGCGGGCCCGGACCTGAAGCTGCTGAAGAAGGCCCATGCCGTGCTCGTCCGCGAGGGCGCCCCCCGTCTCGGGCAGCCTGGACGGTTCCGATCCCTGCAGAACTTCGTGCCGGGCTCCACGCCGGGGATCCAGAACGCCCGCTACGTGCCGCCCCCTCCCGGCGAGGTCAAGCCACTCATGGAAGGGCTCGACCGGTTCCGACGCGAACCGGGCGATCTTCCCGGCCTGGTGACCGCCGCAATGCTGCACGCGCAGTTCGAGATGATCCACCCGTTTGCCGACGGCAACGGGCGGATGGGACGGTTGCTGATCCTGCTCGACCTGCTCGACCGCGACCTGCTCGAACATCCCACCCTGTTCCTGTCCGAGTACTTCGCCGAACACCGCGACGAGTACTTCGCGAGACTCGATGGCGTCTCCCGTGAACGGCGCTGGGAAGAATGGATCGGGTTCTTCCTGGATGGCGTGCACGATGCGTCCGTATCAGCCATTGCCGTCGCCGACGCGATCCTCGATCTGCACGCCCGGCTCGAGGACGAGGTCACCGCGGTGTCCCAGGGCGCTTCCGGTCGAGAACTGCTGGACCACCTGTTCCGGCATCCCCGCACCAGCGTGCGGAACGCAGCGCGGACGATCTCCACCAGCCTCCCGAGCGTCAACACCGCCGTGAACCGCTTCGTCGACAAGGGCTGGCTCCGCCAGGTCACGCCGGGCCGGCGCAACCGGGAGTTCGTGTTCCAGCCGCTGTGGGACGCGCTGGCGGAGACGGTGGGAGTGGATGGAGAGCAGTCGAGTTGACCGCCATGGCGCTCGAGAACCCGGACTCCGGGGTCTCCAGCAGGAGGAACCTCCGGCCGGCCTCACCGCAGCCAGGCCATCCGGAAGCGCGACGACCAGAATGCCACCGGGACATGCACGACGGCCCGCCCCGGATCGCCAGGGTATTCCAGGTCCGTGGATCGGCAGCGCGAAGTGGTCACTCGACCCGGCGGGATTGACCGCAATCCAGGCGCGGGAGTAGACTTCGATCCTGTGGTGGAGCGGATGTTCCGGGAAGATGCGATCGTCTCACGGATCTGTCGAGTGTGAATCAGCCCGCTTCAACGGAACTGCCGAAGAGTAGTTGGCCAGACCTGTCATCCCGGGCCTCGTCCGGGCTGCCTTGGAGTTGTGGACAAGACACTCGAAATGAGCGAATCTCTACCTCCGCGTGCAGGAGAATGCTGACTAGCAGATGTCATCCGACCGGTTCTTTCAGCTAAGCGAACCGTATTCGACGGTGAGCGACGAGGGAGATTTCTGGGACCTGGTGAGTCAGGCCCACGAGGTCGTCGATGTGCTTTACGAGCCCGAGGGACTAACCGCGCGCACCAATCGTCGGGCCGTCAACAAGGTGGTCTTCCGTAACGTTAGCTTCTCGAAGACGAAATTGAGCAAGCTCGTCTTCAACGAGTGCGAGTTCCGGGGTTGCCGCTTTATTGGTACGCATTTCGATCGGTGTAAGTTCAGTCATTGCTACTTTGAAAGCTGCAACTTATATGCGGCCACTTTCGAGAACTGCTACGTTGATCCGGCAACCTTCCTAGACGCCATTCCGTGGGACGGCTACGAAAATATCCGCATCAGCCTCTTCCATGAATTGGCACGAAATAGCGCGGAAAGCAACCAGGCAGAGTTTCGGGCTGAGGCAGAGTTTCGTTTTCGGCAGGCCCAACGGCTGCAGCTACGTCATGAGCGGCGGAAGCGGAAACTCCGGCTGATACCGTTCTGCAGTCGATGGTCTCTTGCGTTGCTGCTCGAGTTGTCCATGGGTTACGGGTGGCGGACGTGGCGCACGGTCGGCTCGATTGTGACAGGCTTGGCCTTCATGGTTGTCACAAACTGGGTCTTTTGGCGACAGATCGGGGTTGTGTCGGCCGTCAACGGGCTTGCTGCCGACTGCAGCCTTGCGTCAGCGATATACTTTTCTGCAACTTTTGGATCCGGCGGGCTTGTCCCTAGCGGCGATGCCGGTTTCCTCCTGTTGGGCCTCGAAGCGATTCTGGGTGTAGTGCTGTTCGCCATGCTCGCGTCGCTCTTGTTCAAGGCAATGGTGAGATCGTGATGACTTCTTTAGCTGCATTCGGGTCTTGGGCCCGTGGTGACATAGATGCGTTCAGTGACCGTGACCTGCTCGTTGTTTCGGACGATGCTTGGGAGCGCGATCGTGTTGCCGTCCGCGCATTTCGTCGGGGCATGGATGTGTCGTGCTACACGTGGAGCGGTCTTCAGGCGGCAGCGCAACGCGGGGACCTCTTTGTGGATCATCTCGCACGTGAGTCGGCGATTCTTCACGATCCGGGTGATCGTTTGCGCGAGACCCTGACGTCTTTCCGGCAGAGGTCGTCGTATGGGCGTGTCCAACAGGATGGCCAAGATCTCTTCTCGCTGTTGGAGATGGTTCCCAGTGGTTCTGCGGGATTCGGATGGGCCTACGATGTGCTCTTCGTAGCGTTTCGTACAGTGGCCATTCCGAGATTGGCGTGCGAGGGAGTGTCTACGTATGCGTCCGACGATGTCGCGCGACGATTCGCGCGCATATGCGACTTAGGATCTAAACTCGTCAAGACTATTCGACGTGCCCGGCGAGCCAAGAAGCTATACAGGTCGGGATGTGGCGATCTGTCGCTGGATTGGCGCCGCTTGCGTGCGGATATTCAGTTGGTTGGTCACGCGATCGGGGCAGATATTGCCCCGGCAATCGTCGGTGTCGAATTTGCGCAGCAGTTCAACTTGCCGGCGTTGTTCAGTTACGTGGACGCTCGTCGAGTAGAGCGAGATCTTCTGATCGCGTATCGCGAGTGGGGCGAGGCTGCTCGGGCCGGTCATG
>QQUL01000224.1 GCA_008501565.1 Armatimonadota bacterium | reverse complement strand
CAGCGCCCAGCACTGCAGAAACGATCAGAAAATAGAACTCACCCTCGTAGTACCGATCGGTTTCAAGGTATCCGACGGACATCAGGACAACGATGAACCCGGCAAAGATGAACATGCCCTGGAGAACAATCGCATAGCCATCGACAACGAACGATCCACCGAAAAGGACTCGATCACCCGTCGAAGTGCAGAATTCGAGGGAGTCACAGAATGCGAGGGTCAAGATCGCAACGAATGAGGCAAACATGCCGATCATCGCGGTTATGGCCGCAAACGACTTCCTATTCGTGAACAGGTCGACCAACAGCGTCGCCAACACAGTGACCGCAAGGATGATCTCTGGTAGCAGAGCGTGGTAGTCGATGGCGTTCATTGTCAGGCTCCGAAGGCTTTCTGAACGAGAGAGACAACGGCGTCGTTGGTTGCGCCAAAGACGATCTTCGGGAAGATGCCGATGGCGATGATGCCGACAACGAGCGGCGCCCATGCAAGCCACTCGGCAGCGTCAACGTCTTGGAACTCCTGACCGACCCACTCGTCGGCTGGTTCACCGAAGATGACGCTTCGCAACAGATACAGCATGTAGGCAGCCGTGAGGACTGTGCCGACAGCACCAACCACCATGAAGCCCCTGAACAGACCCGTTGCACCGATTGCTTCGAGGGGATCGAACGATGCCATCAGCGACATGAATTCACCCCAGAAGCCTGCAAGTGACGGCAAACCGAGAGATGCCATCGCGGCGAATCCCAGGAGGAGTCCCATCTTCGGCAAGGACACCATCGCGCCACCCAGACGGTTCATGTCACGCGTGTGATACCGGTGTGACATCGATCCGACAACGAAGAACAGCAGGCCGGTGATGAGGCCGTGGGCAACCATCCCGATGATGGCGGCGTTGATGCCGATGTCGGTCAGCGTGGCAATGCCGAGCATCACGAATCCCATGTGCCCGACAGACGAATAGGCAATCAGCCGCTTCATGTCGGTCTGGGCCAAACAGGCAAGCGAACCGTAGATGATCCCAATCACGGCGAGGACACCGATGAACGGAGCCCAGTTCACTGCCTCGTCGGGGAGAATCGGGAGTGCGATTCTGATGAAGCCGTAGGTGCCGAGCTTCAGGAGGATGGCAGCAAGGATCACCGAACCGATGGTTGGTGCAGCCGTATGTGCGTCAGGCAGCCACGTGTGGACGGGCCACATCGGAACCTTGACGGCAAACCCGAGGAACAACCCGAGGAACACCAAGAACGCAAACGTCCCCGTGAACGCACCTGCCGGACCAATGGCGGAGAGCTCGACCATTGAGAACGTGTTGTATCCGAGGGTGTCGCCCGATCGGAAGTACAGGGCCAAGAAGCTCAGGAGCATGAAGGCCGACCCGAACAGGGTGAACACGAAGAACTTCAGAGACGCATACAGGCGCATCTCCATCTTCCAACCGAAGATCGGTACATACCTGATGCCCCGGTCACCCCAGATACCGATCATGAAGTACATCGGCAACAGGACGATCTCGAAGAAGACAAAGAACAACACAAGATCGAGCGCCACAAACGTACCAGCCATCCCAGTGCCGAGGAGGAGCGTCATCGCCAAGAGGAGTTTCGGGTTGCGTGGCTCGGGCCAATGGTTGAAGGAGTACACGATGCACAGCATCGTGATGAGGGTGGTGAGTACCACCATCGGTAGCGAGATGCCATCCACACCGATGTGGAAATGGGCGTTGATCGCCTCGATCCACGGCGTGTCGATGGCGGTCCCGAACTGGTACGTGTCCGCAGCCGAATAATCGAACTGCACCGCCAGCACGACGGCGAGGGCGAGTGTGACCAGCGAGACGATGAGGGCAGTCCACTTGACTGCCGCCTCCTGCGCCTTCGGGATGGCCAGCACGATTCCCGCACCGACGACCGGTAGGAACACGACCAGGCTCAGAGCCAAGCCGTTATCTAACCAATCCATCTTGTTGCTCCTCCTAGAAAATGACGAAAAGGACGGCGATCACAATCACACCGACAAAACCGAATGCCGCATACTGCTGTACACGACCCGTGAATGACTTTCTCAGGAACGATCCCGAGGCACCGGTTCCGGCACCGGATGCGTTGAACACGCCATCGACCACGTTGTCGTCGATCACCAGCACACCCTTGGCGAGAACCGTCCCCGCGGCTCCGGCCCCGTTGACGATGCCATCGATAACATTCATGTCGACCCACAGCACCGCTTGTGCGATCGGTCCCATGACAGGGCGTACCACACCACTCATGTAGAGATCGTCGATGTAGTACTTGTTCTCGAGAAGTGGCCACAGAACCGGAATCCGGAATCGGTCACGTGCGGCGTTTGTCTCGGCGTCCTTGCTGTACACCATCCACGCGATCACCACCGAAACGAGCACAAGACCACTCGATATGAATACGACCGGCCAGTCGAACCCTTCGGCATGGTGATCTCCCATGCCTATGAGCGGAACACGGGTTGCCACCCACTCGGTGAATCCTGTGTACACACCGGGGATATTCACCCAACCGGCGGTCACTGCGAAGAACGCAAGAACGACGAGCGGATAGGTCATGAGCTTCGGGGACTCGTGCGGGTGAGCAGCACCCTTGTACTCGCCGAAGAATGTGAGGGCGATGACACGCACCATGTAGAAGGCCGTGATGAACGAACCAAGCAGGCCGAGAATCAGAATGTAGTTCGCAACGCCCTGACCAGACCCGGCTGCGTACTTGATTGACGACAGGATCTCGTCCTTCGAGAAGAATCCGGCGAATGGGAACACGGCGACGAGGGCGAAGGTTCCGAGAATGAAGGTCCAGAACGTGACAGGCATCTTCTTGCGGAGACCACCCATGTCGGACATGTTGTTGGAATGCACCGCATGGATCAGCGAGCCTGCTCCGAGGAACAACAGCGCCTTGAAGAAAGCATGCGTGAACAAGTGGAACAGCCCGGCGGTGTAGGCGCCCGCCCCCATGGCGGCAACCATGTAGCCGAGCTGTGACACGGTCGAGTATGCAAGGACCTTCTTGATGTCGTCCTGGACGATTGCGATGAGGCCCGTGAGGAAGAGTGTCACCCCGCCGATGACGATGATGATGTTCCTGACATCGCCACCGAACATGCCATCGACATCGAGATAGAACGGGAACAACCGGCCGAGAAGATAGACGCCGGCGGTCACCATGGTCGCGGCGTGCATCAATGCCGACACCGGTGTCGGACCGGCCATGGCGTCTGGCAGCCAGACGTGCAATG
>QQUL01000305.1 GCA_008501565.1 Armatimonadota bacterium | reverse complement strand
TCCTGAAGCCTGGTTCTTGGTGTACTCATCTCGTCTGTGCCCCTTTCGAGATGCAGATGTGGGCGGTCAGAGTGACCGGCAAGGCAGCGTTTGATCGCAGGAAGCGAACGAATCGCTGAGGGATCGCCCACATGAGAACTCCGATCGGAGTCTTGGTGGGAACGTATGCATTATAGGCGTCGCCTACCTATATCGCTGTTCTTTCGGCAGCGAAAGGCCGTCACGTGAGCGGAAGTGCTCCCTGACCACCCGACCCGAGTTCATCGGGTTCATCGAGTTCGAGCGATTCGATCCGTTCGCCGCGGTCCTGGATCTTTCCTGCGCTGATCTTGATCTGCTTGACATCCTTGACGGCCGCATCGAAGTGCTTGTCGAGGTTCTCGACCCGGATTCCGAGCCTGCCCACATCCACTAGAAGGTCACCAACCATGTCTTGGATCACGCTTGCCTGCTCTCGCATCTCGACGTCGCGCAGTATCGCTCGAACCGTCGTCAGTGTTGCCATCAGCGTGGTCGGCGACACGAGGTACACCTTGTAGCGGTGGCAGTCCTCGATGACCGCCGGATGATGGGCGTGGAGTTCGGCGTAGACGGCCTCGGACGGGATGAACATCAGAGCACTTTGCGATGTGGAGCGGAAGCCGTCGATCGACTGCCCGACGTATTTTTCTGCAATATCACGCACATGCTTCCGGGTGTCGACGGTGAGCTGCTTCTTCGCCGTCTCCTTGATCGCCCGATCGTCCGCGTCGATCATTGCCTTGTACGCCGAGAGCGGGAATTTTGCGTCGACGGCGATCGGTCCGGGAGGATCGGGAAGCTCGATGAGGCAGTCGACGATCTTTCCGTTCTCGAGCTTCTGCTGATGCGAATAGGCAAACGGCGGGAGCATTTCTTCAACGAGATCCTTGAGTTGCACCTCCCCGAACGCTCCACGTGCGGGGTTGTTGTCAAGGACATGCTTGAGACTCACGACTTCGTCGGCGAGCCCGACGATGTTCTGCTGCGCCTTGTCGATCGCTTCGAGGCGCGCCGTGAGGTTGCCAAGTGATTTGGCGGTTTTTTCGGCCGAGTCGGTGAGTGTGGTCCCCACCGCTGTGTTCACCTTGTCCAGCCGCTCATTGACCTGCTTGGTCAGCTCTGACTGTGATTGTGCGACGGTGTCGGTGATCGCCTTGGATGTCTGCACCTGGCTGTCGCTCACCGCCTTGACCTGGCCAGCGAGTTGCTGTTGTGCGAGGAGGAGCGCATCCACCTTGCGATCCAGCAGTGCCTGGCGGTCGTCGACTGGTTCTGTCACCGTTCCGGGTGCCTGCCGTCGGGCAATCACAACCACCACGACGAGCAGCACCACCACGGCAACCGCCAAACCACCAATTACGAACTGCACAATCTTCCCCTTGCTGTCATGTATCACAGCGTATACCGCCGGTGTGACAGAAAAGAGCTTTCAGCTTTCAGCTCTCAGCTTTCAGCCAGCCGAGGGTCTTCACGACGGCGTCGAGGGTCGGGGCAACCGGGGTCGGGAACTCAATGTCTGCCACGGCGGTGTCGGGGTCCTTGAGGCCGTGGCCGGTGACGGTGCAGACGATGTCACCTTCGGGAAGATCATCCCTGAACTTGATGATGCCGGCGACCCCTGCGGCCGATGCCGGTTCACAAAAGACACCGACCTTGCTCGACAGAAGGCGATAGGCCGAGAGGATCTCGCCGTCGGTGACCGCCTCGATCCGACCGTTCGATGCATCCCGTGCCTCGACGGCACCCTCCCACGACGCCGGATTCCCGATACGGATGGCGGTGGCGATCGTTTCGGGATTGTCGAAGATCTCCCCGGTCACGATCGGTGCGGCTCCAGCGGCCTGGAAGCCCCACATCACGGGACTCGTCCCTACTTCGGTGTACCCCTTCCAATACGCGGTGATGTTCCCGGCATTACCAACGGGAAGCGCATGCACGGCGGGCGCATGGCCGAGGTCGTCGATGATCTCGAACGCGGCGGTCTTTTGAGCCTCAATGCGGAACGGATTCACCGAATTGACAAGCGTCACCTCGTGTTCCTTTGACATCTGTTTGACGATTTCGAGTGCGTCGTCGAAGTTCCCGTCGATAGGAACAATGGTCGCTCCGTGCGCCGAGGCTTGGGCGAGCTTCCCGGCTGCGATCTTGCCCGCTGGCAGCACGACGATGCAATCAAGCCCCGCTCTCGCCGCGTACGCGGCAGCGGATGCCGAGGTGTTGCCCGTCGATGCACACGCCACCGCTCGTGAACCGGCCTCGACAGCCTTCGACACGGCCAACGTCATCCCTCGATCCTTGAATGATCCCGTCGGATTCATCCCCTCGAACTTCAGGAAGACCTCACGAGCGACCATCTCCGACACGGCAGGAGCCGGGATGAGCGGGGTTCCACCCTCCAACAGGGTCACAACGGGTGTGTCTTTGTCGACCGGGAGACGATCCGCGTGCTCACGGATCACGCCGCGCCATCTCACGATTCGTCTCCGAGAACCCTGATGATCGCTGCTACTTCGAGAACTTCGGGAATCTGTTCGAGTGTCGAAAGGGCGGCGCGCTGGGATGACTCAGGGGCAGCGTGCGTCACGACGATGAGGGCAGCCTGGGTGTCGACACCCTCTTGCCACACCGAGCGAATCGACACGCCCGCCTGTCCGAATCCCGATGCGATCGCCGCAAGGACGCCCGGTTGATCGTCGACCATCAGCCGCATGTACCACTCCGTGGGAATGTCTTCGAACGGAACGATCTCCCCCGGCGACATCATGATGCGAGGCGCTACCTGTGCCCCCGCGAGTGTCTCTCGTGCCGCATCGATGACGTCTCCGAGGACCGCCGTAGCTGTCGGCTCCCCACCCGCACCTGGTCCCGCAAAGAGCAGCGACTCGATGGCAGGGCCCTCGATGAACACGGCGTTCGTTGCCCCCCTGATCGAGGCGAGTGGATGGTCGATCGGCACCATGGCTGGGTGTACCCGGGCAGACACCCCGGCTCCCATCCGGTCGCACACGGCGATGAGCTTGATCACGTAACCGAAATCCGCAGCGAATGCGATGTCCTGAGCGGAGATCGATTCGATTCCCTCGTAGTGGACATCCCCGAACCCGACCCATGTTCCAAACGCCAGGGACGCGAGGATCGCCGCTTTTGCTGCGGCGTCGGCTCCCGACACATCAGCGGTTGGGTCAGGTTCGGCATACCCAAGCTCTTTGGCCTCTTCCAACGCTGCCTCGTAGGTGAACCCCAGGTCGGCCA
>QQUL01000362.1 GCA_008501565.1 Armatimonadota bacterium | reverse complement strand
GGAAGCGAGCATGCGATCCGTATCACCGGTCAGGAAACCGGACAACAGCCCGTCACCGACATGGTCACCGTTGTAGCGGTTCGCGACGGCATTGCGCACGGCGTTGCCACCGTTGACGATCGGGTTCCCTGACGGATGAGCTGCGATGACGGCGTCGACCACGAAAGTACCCGCGACGATCTCGTCCCTGACCCGTCGCACCCCGTCGCGCATCGTCCCGGACGCCACCACAACGGCACCAACCGTCACATCTTCCGGCAGGTTCCGAACCGCAACCCTCGGACCGCCCCAGCCGACACCATCGAGGGAGATGATCTCCGCAACGATTTGCCCGTAGGACCGCAGCGAGTGATCCTCGGCGACCTTGAGCGATGCTTCCACCCGTCCCGTGGGCAGCTCAACAGCTTCGATGGCGGCAGTTCTGCCTGCCGATATCCAACCGGAACCGACGCCCAGAGCGCAAAAGACGATCAACACGATCGCGGGACGCCAGAGGATCACGCCAACGGCAGCCACAGTGGAGAGGATCACGCCAAGTGCGATCGGGCGAGCGAGACCAAGCACGACGCCAAGCCATGTCGCGGCACCGACGGCGGCACACCATCGAGCCGGGAGTTCAGGCAGATACCTCTTCATTCACCGTCCAGGGCGGTGCGGATGGCATCGAGCTTCGACTCGCCGATTCCAGGCACATCAAGAAGGCTCTCAAGTGTCTCGAACGGTCCGTGCTCGTCCCGATATGTGACGATCCGCTCAGCAATGACCGGACCGATGCCCGGCAGTGCCTGAAAGGCAGCTTCATCGGCCGTGTTGATGTCAAAGCGAGTGGGCGGTGTTCCCCCGCTGGCGGTATCCGCGACCGCAGGCACAACGACCTGTTCCCCGTCGCGAACCGGAGCCGCCAAGTTCAGTCGGCCGAGATCAGCATCCCGCGTTGCACCTCCGGCGGCGGCGACCACGTCGGCGACCCTCGAGCCTTCCGGCACGGCCACGACCCCAGGAACAACGACTGGCCCTGAGACGTGAACCGTGATCACGACATCCGCGCCGTTCTCCGCATGAACGACACCAGGCGGAGTGACTGGTGATACTCCGGGTGCGGTCCCGGTCCCGAACCACAACGCACCACCGACCAGTACGAGTGAGGCGATCCCCACCGAAGTCACCGAAAGATTGGTACCGCGCGATGCCATGATCCCCACACCGCTGCTCGATCGTTGTACCGCACCGAAGACCCCGATGGAAGAGGTCTGTCTCGTATTGGCTAGGGACTAGAAACCGGCGAGGGTTCCGAACCACCGAACGATGCCGTCGATTGGCTCCAGGTCGCCGACCTGGTTCTCGGCCCAGTCAACGATCTCGGTCCCCCACACGAGAAGGAATGCCGCAAGGAGATTGACACCAGCATGGAGGGGAATCGCAAGCGAGAGGTCACCGCGTTTGAGGGCTGCCCATCCCAGGACGATGCCAATCAGGAAGAGGCCGGGAATGGCGGCGCGAGCGTTCCAATCGATCAGATGGATACCGGCAAACACCGCAGCGCTCAGAACGATCGCTGGCCATTTCCCCATGAATCGATGTAGCCACGACAGGAGCATCCCTCGATAGATGATCTCCTCGACGATCGGTGCGAGTACGGCAACGGATACGAATATGAGAATGATCTCCATTGAGGTCTCGGTGCCCTCGGCGATTCCCGCGACCCCCTGCTCGGGCGCTCCATCGGGGAACATCAGCCTGATGAGTGGGTACGTTGCAAACGCAGCAACCACCTGAAGTCCCATACCGGCCGGGAGACCCCACCAGTCCGAAAGGCTCAACCGGAGTCCGACGTCAGCCTGGAGGGAACCCGATGCTGCACGCTGCGAGAACATCCAGATCAGGAAGAAGGAACCCGCTGACTGGCCGACAAAGACCACGGTGAAAGGGATCGGGTCTGTGAGGTCAGCGTTTGCGGCGACAAAAAAGATCCCGATCAGGTTTGCACCGAGGACTCCCGCAAAGAACGCCCCGACGGTCCACCAGAACATCCGGCCCGACGGCACCAGGTCGCGGGCGACGGGAAGATATCCCGACGGTGGGGCCGGCGGGCTCGGCGGTCGTTCCGGCATGTTCATCCGGGACTCCAACCGTGGGAACGGCTGACCTCGTAGGCGGCGGCTTCGTATGAGATACCGAGGTAGGCCGCGTGATGGGGAAGACCGAGGATCCGGAGCTGCAGGTAGTCGCTGAGGTATCGAAGCACGAAAGTCACCGCGCCTTCCCTCCACTGAGCCACATGAACGAGTTCGTGGGCGACCAGGTCTGGGCGTTCACCGATCACCACCGCCTCGAACACGTCTTCAGCGAGGAAGATCCGGGCACCAAGCGTCATCCCTTCGATGCGCGACCCGACCGTGGCACGCATCCACCTCGGCATGATCTCAAAGGCAACGCCTTCGAAATCCGACACGTCGACATCGATCCCCGCTCGCTCAATCGCGACGGATGCAGGGATCATCAGACGACGAGGCTGACGACGTTCGGAAGCTTTGCTATGACCTTGCGCGGCTGCTTGCCCCCGGTGTGCACAAGGACCTTCTTTGATGACAGTGCCAGAGCCACAGCCTGGTCCTCGGTGATGGACACGGGAACTTCGATTCGGTCGCGAACCTTGCCGTTGACCTGGATAACCATCGTTGCAGAAGCGACGGCGGTGAGGGACGCGTCGAACGTTGGCCAATCCGCAACCACGATCGATCCTTCATAGCCCAGCATGTGCCACAGCTCTTCACAGACATGGGGTGCAAGAGGAGCCAACAGTCGGAGCATCGCGCTTGCGACGTCGGAAGGAATTCGCTCGACCGCAACCAGGGCGTTGTTCAGCTCGAACAGCCGGGCAACGGCCGTATTGAAGTGGAGGTTCTCCATGTCCTTGGTGACCGATTCGATGGTTCGGTGCAACAGGACCTGGAGTTCGCCAGTTGATTCGTCGTCCGACACAAGCATCTCGCCGCTCTCGTCGACGTAGTTGCGCCACAGGCGTTGGAGAAAGCGATAGACGCCGACGATGTCCTTCGTCGACCACGGTCGTGAGGCTTCGAGGGGACCCATGAACATCTCATAGAGCCGGAGGGTGTCGACGCCGTACTCCTCGAACACGTCGTCCGGATTGACCGAGTTCTTCAGGGACTTGCCCATCTTTCCGAACTGGCGCTCGACGGCTTCACCGTTGTAGGTGAAGACACCATCGGTTTCCACGACATCTTCGGCAGGTACGAACATGCCGCGGGAATCC
>QQUL01000002.1 GCA_008501565.1 Armatimonadota bacterium | reverse complement strand
TCATAGTGTTCCAGATCCGAGTGCGGCGAACGTCCACCAATCCCATCTCCTATGGACCATGCCAAACGGTGCTGGCATGGCGCGAACATACCGTTGCGTTTCGTGGCGACCGGCAACAGACCCCCGGTCGGTCGTCGTTGGAGGCCGCCGCCGATGGCATGGACGGAGCGGTGTTGGTTTGAGATGTACAAAGCAGAAGGTCGCATAGTCTGCCGTCATCGAGCGACCACCGAGTGAAAGCCAGTGAACCGATGACCACCAGCATCCACGCCCAGCACCGCCCTCAGCGGGTCCTCCTGGTGCTCGCCATGCTGTTCTCGCTCCTGGCGCTTGGACCGGCCAGCGACGCACGTGCACAGACCGAAGTGGTCGTGACGGGATCAGGCTTCGGCCACGGCGTCGGCTTGAGCCAGTGGGGGGCCTACCAGAGGGCCGATGACGGTGACACCTATGAGGAGATACTTGCGCACTACTTCCAGGGTACGCAGCTCGTGAACTACGACGAGGCGTCTCCTGACCATGGGCCGCTCCACGTCAACCTCGTGTACGACACAACTTCGATCACGCTGGTGGCGCGTGACACCGACACCCCACTTGAGGGTGGTGGGCACGCACCGGTGACCGTGACACGGGGCAGCGACACAGTCGCCTTGACGACGAACGAGAAAGCAACGATCTCATGGGGATCCGAAAACGACTGCGACGTGGACTTCTTCGACCAGAGCGGCGGAACCATCGCGTCGTGGCCATCCGGTTCCTGCGACATGAACTTCGTTTGGGATGGAGCGTCCGAGAACCCGAGCACGGCGATCGAAATCGAAGGATGCACCCTCACGGATTTTGGGGCCTTCGAGAACCCGATCAAGCCGTGCCGGTACGCCTTGGGTGCCGATATCCACACGCTCGACAACGACAGCCCCGCACGCAGCTCAGCGGGCAACGACAACAGTTACGACGGTCTTGACGTAATCCTGTCCATCGACATCGACGACTATGTCTTTGGAATCTCCGAGATCGGCTACGACTGGCCTGTCCAAGCTCTCCGATCGCAGGCCGTTGCCGCCCGTTCGTATGCAGCAGCAAATCTCGATGCGAAGAACCCCCTCAACGAGAAGTGCGGATGCCACGTGTACGACACATCGAAGAGCCAGCGGTATGTCGGCTGGGGACACATTGGGAACAACCGCGGTCAACCAGATGGCATCTATACACAGACGTATTGGCTTGCTGCATCAATGATCACGGACAATCAGGTGCTCGTCCACGATGATGCCCTGTTCAACGGGGTCATGTACAACGGCGTGGTGGAGGCTGTGTACTCGTCGTCAAACGGCGGAGCGTCCGAGGCGGCAAACGACCAATGGGGTGGCCCATTCAAGGAGTACCTCTCATCGGTTGACGATCCCCAATCGCTCGAATCGCCGAACCCGTACCGGGCGTGGAGCTGCGCCGTCGACTTCAACACAATCGAAAAGAGAGTTCTCGGTTCAGGGAAGACGCTCAGCGCAATTGCGGTGACCGAGCGCAACACCTCGGGGTCGGCCAAGACGGTGACCTTCTATCCAACTGTCGGCGAACCTGTCCGCGTTTCATCCGGGACCATGGCCACCCTGGTCTCATGGGACTGCAACCCTTCACGAACATCCCTCCCTTCGAAGTACTTCGATGTCACAGTCGGCGTGCCTCCAGACCCTGATGCGGCTTTCAACGACATCGCTGACTCGGTGCACCGCTCCGACATCGAATACCTCGCTGAACTCGGAGTTGCGATGGCTTGTGACGCGGGCCCTGGCAGTTTCTGCCCGAACGACCGGATGCGTCGTGAAGACCTTGCAGCATTCATGGTGAAGGCATTGGATCTGCCGCCGACCGAACTGGACTACTTCACAGACGACGACGGGCTTCCCCACGAAGCAGACATCAACTCGCTTGCCGAAGCTCGAATAACCCGGGGATGCAACCCGCCTGCGAACGACAGGTTCTGCCCGGATGACACGGTGACAAGAGGCCAAACAGCGGCGTTCATCGTGCGTGCATGGGAGTTGCGCGACGCTGGCAAGGGGAACTGGTTCACCGACGATGACTCGTCAGTGTTCGAACGAGACATCGATCGGTTGAAGGTCGCCGGGGTGACCAAGGGCTGCAACCCCCCGGAAAACGACAAATACTGTCCCGATCGGCTCTTGACGCGTGCCGAAATGAGTTCTTTCCTCGCAAGGGCCATTCGGAACCTCGTCGCGCCGTAGTTCTTGACGAGAACAGATATCAGCGTGCTTTCCGATGTGTTTCGGTCAGCACCACGCCGAGCAGCAGAAGTCCGGTCGCCTCTCCCACTCCGAAGGCTCCCGCTGTTCGTGTGATGGGTTCGAGATCGCTCAGTACGAGGAACGCCAGAGCCGCGGCAAGAGCGATGATCCAGCCGAAAGCCAACCGTCTGCCGTTTGCTGTTGCCGTATACATCTGGGTCGCAAAGAGGGCACCAAGGCCAAGTCCGACGCTCGCACCGCCGAACACCGCAGCGAGTTGCGGCGGTTCGAATGCACCACCGTAGATGGCGCCGACCAGCGGTCGGAGAAACAGGCCAGCGCCCACGGCTCCGACGATCGCCACCCCGACACCGAACCCGACGAGTTTGGGCCCCCACGCCCAGAGTCGATGCGGGTCGTGGCCGTGGGCGAGCTCGGTGAAGTCGGGCAGCACCCTCGCGACCAGGTTGTACGCAGATGTGATTGGGCCGCGCAGCAGGGCGAACGATGTGAAGAAGATGCTGACAGCCGCGGTGCTCCCACCGATGAAGCTCACTGCGATCGGGCCCCCTGCAACGATCGCTTGGCTGGCGGCGGTTGCAAGAATCAGCCAGGCGAGGAACGAGGCCGGTTGTGGATCGACGTTCGCGCGGTCGAGGTGGCTTTCGACCGCGGCGAAGGGCCGTGTGAGAAGGGATGCGAGGGGAGCGATGATCATGATCACAGCGAACATCGTGGCCGTTCCGTCGAGTGCCACCATGACGATTCCGCCAAGGAGCAGCGCCCCGCCCTCGAAACCGATGGTCGCCCCGTAGGCCGCGAACCTTCGGTGACCGGCGAGCGAGCCACGAGCAGCGGACATGATCGATCGGGCGACGACGATTGCAGCAGTGATCGCTACGAATGAGAAGTTGCCTTCGAAGAATCGATCGAGCGTTGCCCATGTAAAACCCACACCGATCGTGACGGCGAGGATGAAGGCTCCGAACATTGCCCGGTAGACACCTCGCAGATCGTCTCGAGATCTGGTTACCAC
>QQUL01000367.1 GCA_008501565.1 Armatimonadota bacterium | reverse complement strand
CAACTCGTCGCCCGTCTCGACGGCCTACCGCTCGCGATTGAGCTCGCGGCGTCTCGGGCGCGGATGATGTCTCCTGAGTCCATTCTCGCAACACTCGATCCGCTTGCTCTTACCAGTAGCTCGACCCCAGTGCGACGCGAACAGACTCTTGCTGACACCATCCGTTGGCGCTACCAGCTACTCACCGACGCGGAGCCGGCGCTGATGAGGAGAATGGCCGCGTTTCCTGCTGGTGCCGACATCAAGCACATTGACGAAGTCTGCCGACCGAGAGAAGACCTTGGCCTTGATCTCATCAACGGTATCGGAAGACTTGTGGAACACAGCCTCATCGTCAGCGACGACGCCCATGGCGCACCGCGGTTTCGGATGCTTGAGACCATCCGTGAGTTCTCCGTTCGTCGCCTTGACGAATCGCCCGAGAGCGACGAGATCCGGAACCGCCACACCGCGACGTTCCTGGCGTTCCTTGAATCGGTCAATCCACATCTCGAAGGACCAGATCCGGCTCGGTGGATGGATATTCTCGAAGTCGAGAACGTCAACATTCAGACAGCATTCGATCATGCCGTTGCCACAGGTGATGCCGAAGCAGCGCAACGCATCGTTGCATTGGCATGGCGTTTCTGGCAGACGCGCGGACATCTGGTCGCAGGAGCCGCAGCTGCACGGGCCGCACTCGCTCTCGATGGCTCCCCCCTCATCATCAGGGCAAGAGCGATCGACGCTGCCGGAAGCATCGCGTATTGGATGGGTGACAGCGCGATGACCCGATCACACTATGAGAAGGCCGTCACCCTCAGGAAAGAGGCTGGCATCACCGACGGCCTGGCACGAGCCCTTTACAACCTGTCGTTCCCAGTCTCAGACGAAGATGGAGTGGAAGCGAGCGCAGCGCTGCTTGATGAGGCACTCGCTCTCGCGTCGGACGCGGGCGATCGTCAGCTCACAGTCTTGCTGCACATGTCACTCTCTCGGTCGTGGCTCCGTGAGTCGCCGGAGCAAGCCATCAAGCACGCCGACGACGCAATCGCGGGCAGCGATGAAGACGGCGACCCGATCACCGCGGCGTGGGCGTTGAATCTGAGAGGTGTGGCGCACCACATCGCTGGCAACGATCGAGCAGCAACTGCTGACATCAAACACGCACTCGGAGTCTTCTTGTCACTCGGAGACCTCTCCGGTATCGCAGTACAACTCACGTGCCTCGCCGAGATAGCGCGAACGACAGGCGACGATGAGTCCGCGCTGTTTCTCGTTGGAGGTGTCAAATCTCTTCGCGGCGCAACCGGCCTGGGGATCAACACCGCAATTGACGACACGCTGCGGGAGTTCACGCCTGCCACGAATATCGCCGCGCTCTGCGACCACCTGGTTGCCGCCCACGATCGGGGCTTCGCCGCTGACCTCGACGAGGTGACATCGGTAGCGCTGGCGTGGGAGCCGCCGATCGGGTAAAAGGCTTGCGAGACCTTCACACCGGCACCAAACGTCACCGATCCACCGAATTGGTGGCGACTGCAATCGCTTCGAGAAACACGGACCCGTAGGACTCAAGTTTTGCTGCTCCGACACCGGTAAGGGCGAGGAACTCGGATTCGGTCGAAGGTCTTGCCTCCGACATGGCTCGTAGCGTCGCGTCGTTGAACACCACGTACGCTGGCACACCCTTGGCATCCGCCAGTTGCTTGCGCAGGATCCGAAGTGCTTCGAACAGATCGGCGGCAGCAGGATCAAGATCGATCCGGGCTTGCGTGACTCGAACGGTTCTCGGTATCGCCATCGAATGGAGATCCAGTCCGAAATCGGTGCAGTTGTCACAGCTCGACTCGCACTCGTCCATCCGTTCGCCGAAATACCACGCAAGCCCCATGTGGCGGCATCGCTGCCCTTCGGCGAACCGATACATCAGGCGGACGTGCTGCTGCTGAGACCGCTTGTCGTCGCTTCCCGACACCATCCGTTCGAGTTTGATCACATCGGCCCACGAGTAGAACAGGTAGCAGTCCGCATCGAGCCCGTCGCGGCCCGCGCGACCGATCTCCTGGTAGTAGCCCTCGATCGACTTCGGCATGTCTCGATGGATGACGAACCGAACGTTTGATTTGTCGATGCCCATTCCGAATGCGATGGTTGCGCACACGACGTCGATGTCGTCTCTGATGAATTCGTCCTGGATTCGGGTCCTCTCATCGGATTCCATACCGGCGTGATACGAACCAGCCTTGATCCCGAGGGAGCGAAGGTACGCAGCCGTCGAGTCGGCACTCTTGCGCGACAGGGTGTAGACGATCCCCGACTCGCCTTTGCGATCAAGACAGATCTTTCCGATCGAATCCTTCACCTTGATTCGCTCGGCTCCGTCACCGCCCTTCTTGAAGACATGAAGCCTCAGGTTGGGGCGGAAGAACGACGTGTTCACCATGAGTGGATCCTCAAGGTGGAGTTGTTGGACGATGTCTCGTTGGACCCGTTCAGTCGCGGTCGCCGTCAGTGCAAGTACCGGCGTCCTCCATCGTGTCTTGATGTCAGCAAACTGACGGTACGCAGGTCTGAAATCGTGGCCCCACTGCGAAATGCAATGCGCCTCGTCCACGGCAACGAGACGGAGATCGGTTTGATCCAATACCGGCCCGAGTGAGGCGACAAGACCCTCGGGTGCGGCGTATACGAGCTGGTACTCCCCTCTCTTGAGTCGCTCGATGCGGTCTTGGCGCTCGTCAGGCGTAATGCTGGAGTTGAGGAAGGTCGCGGCGATTCCGACCTCGTTGGCGGCATCGACCTGGTCCTTCATCAGCGCAATGAGTGGGGATACCACCAACGTCGTCCCCCCGATGAGCCTTGACGCCAGCTGGTAGGTCAGCGACTTTCCCGATCCGGTTGGCATCACTGCCAGGCAGTCCTTCGATGCCAGTGCTGCTTCAATGACGTCACGTTGGCCAGCGCGGAATTCGTCGTATCCGAACGTGCCTTTGAGCTCCCCGAACAGTATCGAATCGTCAACCTCAACGGGATCGCGGTCCGGGATCAGCCTCGCCTGGTGGCCAGCAGACGGTTCCTGCACACCTTGGTCAACACCGATCTCGGTCGAAAGGCTTTCCCAATAGGCATCATCGAATTCGTCGCCAGGAGTCATTGAGCGAGCTTACGTCAGGCGAGATGCCTCCCACGCGCTAGTCGTCGATCGAGATCTGGAACTCACCGTCTTCGAACTGAGCCTTGAACTCGATCTCGTCGTCACCGTCGCCGTTCTGCTCGAACTTGACCTTCACTTCTTCGGGACCGGTCTCTCCGACCTCCACCTTCCATCCGG
>QQUL01000099.1 GCA_008501565.1 Armatimonadota bacterium | reverse complement strand
CACTCGGTAGTGTTTCCGCCTGACAGGTCGGTGAGGCGTTCGAGGTTGTTGTTGTCGTCGTAGGCGGCGTTTGTGAGGTTCAGGAGGTTCTTGCTGTCGGAGTCCCGTGTTGCTTTCCATTGTTTGGGTCGGCGTTGATCGTCGTAGAGGACCTCTCGTGTGACGGTGTCGGTTGTCCCTGTGACCCAGTCAGAGACCGCACCGAAGCTGTTGTAGTCGATCGATGACGCGATCGTTTCGTCGCCTTCGATTTTGGTCAACATGCCGTGGGTTGACGAGTGGGTGTAGGTGATGGTCTCGCCGAGTGAACCGTCAGGTCCTGCTGGGTAGCGTGTCGTTGCGATCGTGTTGTCGTTGTTGTAGGTCCATGTCTGGGTGAAGTCGCCGCCAGCATCCCCAGGGATATCCCATTCTTGGCGTGTCAGGCGGTGACGCGTGTCGTAGGTGTCGTAGGTGACAACGACGTCACCTTTCGGTGTATGTGACGTGGCGGCTGCGGGGTAGCCCTTGTGGCCCGTAGGGTCGTAGCTGCGGGTGACAAGTCTTGTGCCGGTTGAACCCGTGTCGCGGACCTCTTTGAGGCGGTTGATGGCGTCGTAGTCGAACCATAGGACCTTGCTTCTTGCGTCCGTTTGTGTCTTAAGGTTGCCGCCGGGGTCGTATGTGTATGCCCATTCGCCCATGTCGGGGTCAGTCATTTCGGTCTTGCGACCGGCACGGTCATATTCAATGTCGGTGACATTGTCGGCGTCGTCGGTGACTTTGACGAGTTCGCCCATGACGTTGTAGTCGTAGTCGGTCGAATAGGTGGAGCTTCCGTTCTTCTCGTCAATTCGGATGGTGTTCCCGAACGCGTCCGTGTAGTAGATGGTGTTGTTGTTGCGTGCGTTTGTGTGGGTTGTCTCCCACAGGTCATGGAAGTTCCTGGCCTCATTGGCGACCGCCTGATGCAGATAAGCGCGGTGATTCCTCACCGACCTCCAACTGGGGATGCGACGAAACTTGACGGAACCATGCGAACCGGATACTAAGCGTGGCAAATGGAAACCCAGAGCAAGCGTTGGACTCGGCTCCGGAAGGTCAATGGTACGAACTGCGGCACGCGGGCTTGGTCGCGCGCCGCGAGGACGTACGACCCTGTTGACGTGATCGGCTCGAGGACGTAGTGTCATTGGGGAGACGCCTCTCGGGGGTTTTGTGTTCGAGGTTTTCGACTTGGATGCGGCTGCGGTTCGCAGAACTGTGATCGTGGCGGTGTTCGCTCTTCTATGGGTCGGCTTCTCATCTGGGCAGAGCTTCGCATACAACCAGTCGTTCCCCGAGTTTGGCTCGACGTTTCTCTGTGGGGATCTCGACGAGTCCCAGTACTCCTACTCGAACAATACGGAGTGGACGAGTTCGATGAAATCGGAGTTCGACTCAGGTTTCGACGCGTGGGTCTACGATGTCGAGAAGTATTCCGGTGGATATCTGCTGTCGGAATCGGGCACCAACTGGATAGCACGGTGGGACAGTATCGGTGGCGACACTGCCAGGACTGAGTGTTTTATTGTCCACAACATCACCTTCAACACACTAAAGTTGGCGGATTTCCAATCCGGCGCCTTAGACCTCAGTTCAGTCGCTGCCCACGAGTGGGGGCACGCGTTCGGTTCGGGTCATGTTGGCGAAGAAGACCTTCCGTTGACCTCAGAAGAGCCGCCGACAATGTCCACATGCAATAGCACGGGCCTCGGTAATCTTCGGACAAGCCTTTCACGGGACGACGAAGCCTCCATCACGTCGGCGAACGAGTCGGTTTCGGGCTACAAGACTGCCACAGCGAATTCCTCGTTCGAGGAGAACGAATCCTCTCATCTCGAGTATTGGCGGACCCAGCAAGTAGCATCCTTCTACGCTTCGACATCGGGAGGTGGAGTAGACGGTTCGCCGTACTACGGCGTCTTCCGGGCCAACGCTGGAGTCACCAACGGTGCGATATACAGCGACACCTATGTGACCGCCGACAACGGCGAGAGGTACAAAGCGCGGGCAAACTACAAGAAGTCTCTCTCCACCGACTACGGGACCATCCAGGTGACCATGAAGACCCGGGTCTTCGAGCATCAAGCGAACAGCGGATGTGGAGGTGCGAACATCAACGAGACGGTGTATCAGAGTGGGTGGCGGGTCTACAACAAGACGTGCACACCGCAAACAAGTTGGTCGTACTGCACCACGCCGGTGCTCACGTTCTCTGGCTACGATGACTCGATTGTGCACCATGCGCGGGTTGTCGTCTACAACCGGATGCAGGCGTGGATCGGTGGAGGACCAGGGGGCAACACTTCGGTACGCACCGATCGTGACCGGGTCATGCTCGACGGGATTTCAGGATGACGTTGGCTGGCCCCCGTGAGACGGCGCGGACAATCGGTCTGGCCGCATCCGCAGCGGTGATTTTGGCGGTGATGGTAGCGATAACCGCGGTTGTCGTGTCCTCGGGCCGAGGCTCGGCCTCAGCCGATCGATCGAGCCCGACCATCGATGCGCTTGGCTTCAGCGCAATTGTCGAGGGATCTGTTACGGCAGGTCCGAAAAAGGGAACACTGGGCGGACTCGTGGAGTGGACGATCGACGTTGAGCGAGTCGTATACGACCGCGGGGCGTTTCTCCTTGTGGGTCGTTCTGAGAAGGTCAGCCACACCGTCCCTCAGCAAGAAGAGTCGATGACAATCGCGGTGCCAGGCGACCTCGAAGTGGTGATAGGCCACCGGTACGCGTTCTACACAGGTCGAGCCTTCTTTGACGACCCAGAAATGCAAGCCGATTGGCCATGGCAAGCAACGCTCATATTCGATGCCGCATCGAACTATGAAACCGTCCGCGGAACACCTCCGTCGCTGACGGCAAGCGTTGAACAGATCAGACAAGCGAACGAAACGCAGCTAGACGCAGCGGTGGCATTCGCTTCAGAATACGGGCCATTTCTCGATTCGCGCAATGCAGGTGAGACACCGGAACAAACTCCGCGGATTCTCGCCCTGGTCGAGTCGAGAGATGTCGGTCTCTCAGCTGCATCGGAGTGGTACGCGAGCCTCGCGCGGCGAGCTGCCGAGGATCGGCAGCTACCGACCGACGAGGCGGACTGGGAGGAATATGCTCGGTCTAACGTAGGCGGCCTGTTCGACAGGGACAGCTACGTGCCGTGGCTCGTTGTTGTGCTGCTAGATGAGGCGGCTCGTGGAGACGCCCAGTGGGTCGGGCTGAGCATCGACGGGGAAGGCTTCCTCGGGCCGGTAGGCGTAGAAGCAGGTTCGGATCTGGTGGAGCTCAC
>QQUL01000274.1 GCA_008501565.1 Armatimonadota bacterium | reverse complement strand
GACTCTCCCGGTGGTGCGTCTATGGTCGAATTTTCCGCGGTCACGCTGGGGGCTTCCTCCTGCATACGGTGTGTTGCCCTGCCGACTTTCGGCCGTCGCAACTCTAGCCGTGCGACGGAGGTCACATGTATTCCACCGGCTTCAGAGTTGGCGAAGCATTCGAGGCCAGGTACCCGACGCTGCTCATGATTGGTGAGTGATCGCGGAGCGTTACAATGACGCCGTCACGAAGGAACACGGTTGAACGAACGCAAACGACTTGCCATCGGATATCTCGCGATCCTGGTCGGGATCGCTACAACGATCCTTGCTTCCGTGGCTGTGCACATGTCGGAGGCCCCCGAATTCGACGAGTTCGGCAAGGCCCTCTACACGTTCATGCCACGGGGCTGGCTGATCGTCACGATCTTCCAGTCAATAGCTCTCGGCGGTGTTCTTCTTGCGATGGCCGGAGCGACCTACGGGTTCATCTACAAGCGGACGCTCACCTGGGCGAGAGCGATGTTCGGTGCAGTGCTCTTCTCTGCCTTGATGATGATCCTCTTTGCGGTCATCCCGAACCAGTTCCTCACGCTCGCGCAGTCAACGCTGGAGTGGACACCGCAGAAGGTCTTCATGACCATTCCACCGATCCTCGTCCTCAACAACACCGTGGAGATTTCATACGCCGCCCTGAAGGACATGATCTCGGCTGGCTATTCCACAACGATGCTCATCGTCGTCGCGATCGTGATGTACCAGATCCAGGAGCGAGCGAAGAGGACAGACGTTCCGAAGCCATCTCCGGTTTCGGACTACGGCAGACCGTTGCGGGCGGACCGCTGATGGCCAAAGAAGCCTGGCTCGAGACCCCACCGATCCGCGATGACTACCAGCTTGCCATTGTTGACACGGCGTACATGACGGCTGCGGTCAAGCCGAAGCAGTTCATTCACATCAACGAATCAGAGTGCATCCTTTGTGCCGGTTGTGTCGACATTTGTCCGTGGAAATGCATCCACTTCCTCACGCCCGACATCGTCACGGAAACGTTCGGTGTCGACGATCCAAATGCGAAGGAAGAGAACGGTGCACTGTTCTTGATTGACGACACGGAATGCACACGGTGCAAACTATGCGTCGATCGTTGTCCCACGAACGTGATCACGATCGGGAAGTTCGGAGGATCCCTTGCGGATCAGGTGAGCGATTATGACTCGGTACCGTGGGAATACGACACTGGCGAAAGAGACACCAAGAGCGGTGTCTCGTATGGCGTTCGCTGGTAGGGATTGAGAAGGAGAAACACGGACGTGGCAGACGAGAACGGGAAAGGCGGAGTCCTCACCGCCGTGAAGGGGATGGGTAGCCATCTTCGCAATTCCCAGGTATGGAACTCGATCTTTCGTCCCGGCTCTCCCGCACGTGCTGACAGTGGCGACACGCCGAGGAACCGTGCCTATGTGGTGATGAACAACGTGCTGTATCACCTTCACCCCGTGAAGGTGAAGCGTCACGGTGTCAAGCTGTCCTACACGCTGTGCCTCGGAGGTCTGAGCTTCTTCCTCTTCATCCTTCTGACCGTGACCGGCATCTTCTTGATGTTCTACTACCGCCCAACCTCGCCAGCGGCATACTTCGATCTCCAAGCTCTCGCAACCGACGTCGCCTTCGGTCAGCTGGTGCGCAACATGCATCGTTGGGGCGCCCACCTCATGGTCATCACGGTATTCCTCCACATGACGCGTGTCTTCTACCACGGTGCCTACAAGCCGCCACGCGAATTCAACTGGGTGGTCGGCATCATCCTGTTGCTGCTGACACTTCTCCTGTCGTTCACCGGTTACCTGTTGCCGTGGGACCAGCTTGCTTTGTGGGCGGTCACCGTTGGCTCGAACATGGGCGCCTACGCGCCCGTATTCGGTGAACAAGTGTCATTCATTCTTGTGGGTGGGGTGCAGATCACCGCCGACACATTGCTGCGCTTCTACGTCCTCCATGTCCTGTTCCTTCCGTTCGTCATCACCATCTTCATGGCCGTCCACTTCTGGCGGGTCCGTAAAGATGGCGGCATATCCGGGCCCCTGTAAGGAGATCGTGTGGCACAGCTACCAGAGAATCTCCTGAGGCGTTCAGCCGAGGCGAGAGCGAAGGCCGACGGCAGACCTTTCGAGGTCGTCATGGCCGAGATGAAAGGCGAAGCACCACCCGCCGGCGCCGCCGCCGCAGCTCCCGCCGCCGCGGCAGCTGCACCTGTAGCGGCCGCTGGCGGTCCCGTCAGGGATCTCGACGCCGAATCGGCCAAGTTCGGCGTGCGCCGAACCCTGCTCGAGCGCGGCATGTTTGCACGAGCACGCAAGGATGGAACAGCCGTACCGGCAATGGCCGGCGCAGTTGCAGCCGCCGCTCCTGCCGCCGGTCAGGCGGCCCCCGCGGCCGTCGGCGGACCTCCCCCGGTTTCGGGACCGCCTCCGGGTGTTCGCACGCAGCGGTTGTTGACGGTCGTCAAGGCCGGAGCCATCCAGGGAACGACGAGGGAGCCGCAGGACAAGGTCAACGTATGGCCCCATCTGCTTGCGATTGAATTCGTGGCGCTTCTGGTGATGCTTGCGTTGCTCACATTGATGTCTGCCTTCATCGACGCGCCACTGCTCGAGTTTGCAAACTTCAACGAACAGCCGAACCCGTCCAAGGCTCCGTGGTACTTCTTGGGTCTTCAGGAATTGCTCGCGTACTTCGACCCCCAGGTCGCCGGAGTTCTTCTGCCCACGTTCGGGATGATTGCCTTGATGTTCATTCCCTACGTCGATCGAAATCCTTCGGTCCGTCCGTCTGATCGAAAGCTCGCGATAGCGATCTTCACGGTGTTCTTCATGGCCTCTTCGATTCTCACCATTTTCGGCTCGTTCTTCCGAGGGCCGGGTTTCAACTTTGTCTTCCCCTGGCGGGACGGCATATTCTTCGACGACTTAAAGACGCTGCTCGAATGACCACGACCACTTTCATCCTCATCCTGATCGGCGCTGGCGTCATTGCCCTTGCCGGCATCATCGTTGTTGCGATGCGCCGTACCGAATCGGAGGGCGCCGCAACCCCAGCCGAGCTCGACCGGAAGGCGGTCAAGGCTGACCAGGCTCGTCGTGCGAGGCTCGCTGCAGCACAAGCCGGAGGAGACGGTGACGGCGCCGTCGCGACCATGGTCGCAGCTCCCGCCGAGTTCGAGGACGATCCTCCGCGGGAGGAGATCTCGACGGAGGAATACGGCGTCACACGCCGCAAGTTCTTCAACCGTGCCCTGACAGCCGTGTTTGGTCTGTTCATGTTGCAGTTCACGCTTGCGAG
>QQUL01000150.1 GCA_008501565.1 Armatimonadota bacterium | reverse complement strand
GGCAGCGACGGCCGCCTCGGTGCCCGGGCTGCCTTGGGGCGTCACGTTGAACGCAGCGGTGCAGACCTTGCCGCGTTGGGTGTGCGTGGCGGTGACCTTGATGGCTCCCGTCCCGAGCGGAACCCAGGCAGGTGTTTCGTATTTGTAGGTACCCGAGCTCTGTGTGAGTTTGGTCTCGCCAGGTGGCTCGGGCCAGTTGACGATGGGAGCGCTGATACCGAGGTCAATTTCAATCGAGGCAGACCCCGAGAAAGGTTCTTCCTCGTCGACTGCGGGCAGGTGGGTATCCCCCGTGTAGTCGACTTCGCCGTCGGGCGGGATCACAACGACCGTACTCAGCGGCGTCGATTCGGTGACGGTTACCCCGTTGTCGAACGTTGCGCTCCCGGTGCAGTCTCCCTGAATCACCTCGGCACTCGCGGGTGCGGCTGACGCTGCCACCATGAGCAGCACCGTTCCTCCAAGGACGCTCAAGGCGGACAATCGCCTTCGTCTTTTCATGGTTGGGCCTCCACTTGTTTCCTCCACCCTACGCGAATGCACCTGCGATGTGCGACCCATTTGGCGATGACTAGCCTCGCGCCGGTGAGTGAAGACACCGAACAACCCTTGACGGTGGTGATCCCGTCCGAGCACACCGTCTCAAACGCGAACCTGACAGCGTTGATGCGCGACATCGGGGTTTCAACGTTTGACGAGCTCCATTCCTGGTCAGTGAACCACCGGGACGACTTCTGGCTGCGCGTCATCGATGAGCTGTCGATTGATTTCGAAACCGAACCAACCGCGGTGCGCGGGTCGGACGATATCGCCGACCCAGACTGGCTTCCCGGGGCGCAATTCAACATCGCGGCGAGTTGCCTTGACCATGGTGACGATGCGGTTGCGATTGTCACGCCGGATTCCGATGGTGTCCGGACGATTCGAGTTGATGAACTCCGAGCGATGGTTGCGTCCTTCGCTGCCGGATTCGCGGCCCGATTCGTACCTGGCGACCGCATCGCGATCGTGATGCCCATGAATCCCAATGCGGTGGTCGCCTATCTCGCGATTGTTGCGGCAGGTGGGGTGGTGGTTTCGGTCGCAGACTCGTTTGCGGTCGACGAGATCCGGGTTCGGCTCGGTATCACCGAACCGGTCGCGGTCGTGACCCAGGACGAGGCGAAACGCATGGGACGGGCGCTACCGATGTATGCCAAATGCGTCGAGGCAGGTGCCAGGCAGATGATCGTGGTATCCACCGGGTCCGGAGTCACGTTGCGTGATGGCGACCTGTGGTGGGACGACTTCGTGGTGTCCGGTGCGTCTTTTGATCCGTTCATGCAACCGGCAGGCTCCCACACGAACGTGCTCTTCTCATCGGGTACGACCGGTGAGCCAAAGGCAATCCCGTGGACACAGACCACACCACTCAAGGCAGCAATGGACGGCCGCTATCACCACGACATTCATCGCGGCGACGTCGTCGCGTGGCCGACGAACCTTGGATGGATGATGGGTCCTTGGCTCATCTACGCGTCCTTGCTCAACGGCGCTGCAATGGCGCTCTACGACGACGCACCGACGACACGTGGGTTTGTCGAGTTCGTCGAGGCTGCCGGCGTGAGCATGCTCGGCGTGGTTCCTTCCATCGTTTCGAGCTGGCGAGCGAACGCGACCCTTTCCGAAGGGGACTGGACGTCTGTCCGGGTCCTGTCGTCGACGGGCGAGGCATCGAACCCGGATGACTATTCGTGGCTCATGCAAACCGCCGGCCAGGTCCCCGTCGTCGAGTATTGCGGGGGTACCGAAGTCGGAGGCGGCTACATGGCAGGGACAGTCCTGCACGCCTCGGTCCCTTCGCGGTTTGCGACACCGACCCTCGGCCTCGACCTTGTGATTCTCGATGACGAGGGACGAGAGTCCGATGTCGGGGAAGTGTTCTTGATACCACCGTCGATCGGACTGTCGACCACCCTCCTGAACGAAGATCACGACGCGATCTACTACCGAGGTGTCCCCGTGTGGGACGAGCCGCTGCGACGGCACGGTGACCAGCTCCGCAGATACCCGGATGGTTCGCTCCAGGCACTTGGAAGGGCCGACGACACGATGAACATCGGTGGGATAAAGGTCGCCTCTGCCGATCTTGAGGCAGCGATCGGCTCCATCTACGGTGTCGCCGAGATCGCAGCCATTGCAAGTCCCCCTGCTGCTGGCGGTCCTGATCGCCTCGTTGTCTTCGCCGTGGCCAAAGACGGGGCGAGTCTCGACACAGCAGACCTTGCTCGTCAGATGCAGACTGCGATACGGAACCACCTCAATCCACTCTTCAAGATCCACGATGTCGTGATCGTTGATTCCCTCCCGCGCACGGCGTCGCACAAGGTCATGCGAAGAGTCCTACGAGCGGAGTACGAGCGATGAGGATCCTCGTTCTCGAGAATGACCCCGTTGTGCCACCGGGACGCCTCGCAACAGAGGCCGCAACGGCTGGTCACGAGATCGTGATGGTTCGACTCCACCAGGGAGATCGGATTGACGATGCAGGTCACTACGACGCGATTGTGGTACTCGGTGGAGGGATGGGTTCCTACGAGGAGGATGCCTATCCGTTCCTTGTCGACGAGAAGCAGTTCCTTGTCGAGGCAGTGGATCGGGGGGTGCCGGTGCTCGGGCTCTGTCTTGGGAGCCAACTCCTTGCGGACGCTCTTGGCGGTCGGGTATACCTCGCAGACACACCTGAGGTCCAGCTCTGCCGAGCCGAGATAGAGGTTGAGGACGACCCGGTGGCGATGGCACTCGGTTCGACCGATGCCCTTCTCTTCCACCGAGACACATTTGTTCTTCCACCGGGAGCGACGGTGCTCGCCAAGACGACCGACTTCATCCATGCGTTCCGCATCGGGTCCGGTGTCGGTGTCCAGGCTCACCCAGAGGTGACGCGCGATACCGCTCTGGCGTGGATCGACTCACCAGAGAGCGCCGATATCGTTGAGGGGGCTGGGGTCGATCGAGCTGAGCTAAGGGCCCGGGTTGCGGGGGCCGAAGAAGCTCTGTCCGATTTGGCCACGTCGTTTTTCTCCGCCTGGTTTGCCGAGGCAGAGTCGCTGCTCGACTCATCGGTAGCAACCTGATTGCAGGACGATTCTCCGGTGGGACGTAGACTCCGCCGGTACCTCAGGAGGCCATCGTGGAAACCATCGAATATCCCGCCGCGTACAGCGGGCTCCGCGACCGGATCAAAGACCTCTCCGGTGTCGTCATGGTTATCGGCGATACCGATACCGGTAAGACGAGTCTTTCGAAACTGTTGATTTCCGATGCGGTCAGCGCCGGAAGGTCTGTT
>QQUL01000132.1 GCA_008501565.1 Armatimonadota bacterium | reverse complement strand
AGCGATTTCCTTGCGGATCGCGTCCATGTCGAGTTCCTCGATCTGGCCGATGAGGCTCTCAAGGGCATCCTCGGGGAGCGCACCCGGCTGTGAGAACACTCCGATGTTCTCGCGGAATGCGACGAGTGTCGGGATTGACCGAATGCCGAAGTTCTGTGCAACTTCCTGCTGGTCCTCCGTGTCCACCTTTGCAAAGGTGATGTTGGGGTACTTCTCGGACACCTTCTCGTACGTGGGTCCGAACGATCGGCATGGGCCGCACCATTCCGCCCAGAAGTCGATGAGGACGATGTCGTTGCCTTCGATCGTCTCGACCAGTGTGTCCTTTGTGATGTCAATGGTTGCCACGATGGGTTCTCCTGTTGTGTGCTTCGATGTGGGAACGCAGTGGCGCCCATGAGTATTCCGGAGCGCCATTCCGGTGGCGGCCCGTCATCGGTACCCTGCCGAGGTGTCGGAAGCAATCGCGATCGTTTCGTTGTCAGGTGTCGCCGTTCGTGCCGGTGCGGTACCGATCCTGCGCGACGTCAACCTCTCGGTCCATCCCGGTGAAGTTGTCGGGATCTTCGGCGCAAATGGAGCCGGCAAGACCACGCTTCTGCGCCTGGTCGCAACGATGACACGCCCGTCGGAGGGGAGCGGGACCGTGTTTGGGACGGACATGAACAGTCCGGACCGTTTCGAGGTCCGATCCCGAATCGGCTACATCGGACACACCCCCGGTTGGTACCCGGAATTGACACTCGCCGAAAACATGGCGTTTGTGGCAGCTGCGATGGGTATCGACGCAGCCAAGGTCGGTTCGTGTCTCGATGCCGTCGGCTTGGCTGGGGCCAAGGATCGCAGGGCCGACCGTTGCAGCCACGGTATGCAGCGGAGAGCGGAGTTTGCGCGGGTCCTTCTCACCGAACCGGATCTCCTCCTCCTCGATGAACCACATTCAGCTCTTGACGCCGATGCCGTCGACCTCGTCGACGGGCTCGTCAAACGGACGGTCGAGCGGGGCGGTGCGGCCGTCCTCGTCTCCCACGATCACGCACGGGTGGAGTCACTTGCCCACCGGATTCTCCGCATCAAGGAAGGGACGATCACATGAGTCCCACGTTCCTGAGTCAGGCGATGACGGTTGCACGACGCGACGTGCTCCGCGAGCGTCGATCGGGTGAGGTTCTGTGGGTGACGCTTCCGTTCGGTGCGGTTGCTCTGCTCCTCATCCCCATCGCGATCAGCACGGACACGCTGACCCTCCGCCGCGTGGGGGTCGGCATGTTCTGGGTCGTCGTCATGCTCTTCGGAGTCCTGATTGCCGTGCGGCGAACGACCGCGGATTCAACCGCTCAGCGTGACATGGTTGCTCTCACCGGCATGGACCCCGCCGCCGTGTTCACGGGGACCGCTCTCGCGAACTTCCTCTTGCTCCTGGTCTTTGAAACGGTGCTGGGTGTTCTCACTGTGGTGCTCTACGACATCGACCTGTCGGGAGCGCAGTGGTTTCCCCTCATCCTCGTCCTCGTAGCGGTCGGCCTTGCTCTCCTCGGCACGATCGCCGCAGGCATAGTCGCGACCGGTCGTTCGACTGCGGCGCTGGTTCCGTTGATCGTCGCCCCGATGTCGGTACCGCTGCTGATTGCGGCGACTCAGTCCTTTGAGGGCTTACGGCTTGGCAAGAGTATCCTCACGTGGATCCTGATGTTGGCCGTCATCGCACTGGTTCTGGCGGTCGCAGGAGTCCTTTCGGCGAGACCATTGCAGGAAACAGGATGACCACCGCAAAGCCACATTCAAGTTCTGTCTGGCCCTGGTACGCCATGGCCATTGCAGGAATTGTCACGCTTGTTGCGTCATTCGTCGCACCGCCTGATGCCCTCCAGGGGGAACTCTCCCGCATCCTCTATGTCCACGTTCCTGCCGCCTGGCTCGCATATGTGTCGTTCGGGGTCACGATGATCGCCTCGGCGGCGTATCTGTGGAAGAAGGACCTGAAGTGGGACCGCATAGCGGCCGCCTCTGCCGAAATCGGTGTTCTCTTCACCGGCATGACGCTGGTGATCGGGATGATCTGGGCCAAGTCGACGTGGGGTGTCTGGTGGACATGGGACGCCCGTCTCACGTTGACCGCAATCATGTTCTTCGTCTACCTCGGCTATCTCGCACTCCGCCGATCGACCGATGATCTTGAGGCGAGGGCCAAACGGGCGGCCATCCTTGGCGTTCTCGCTGTCGTTCAGATACCGCTTGTGCACTTCTCGGTCGTGTTGTGGAGGGGCTTGCATCAAACTCCCTCGCTTCTGAAGCCAGCATCGGTTGACATGGACACACCGATGGTCATCACCCTGTTGGTTGCAGTTGTCATGTTCTCGGTGATGTACGTGGCGATGATGGTCAAACTCGTCGAGCTCGGGAAGCTCGAGGAGCAGGTCATTCTTTCCGAGCTTTCCAGCCGCACTCCGGTCGCCGGATCTGCCGTCACCGCGCCTTCCCTGGGAGGTGACGCCTGATGGACATCGCCGAACAGTGGAACTGGGTCGGGCTTGCCTTTGCAGCGACCTACATCAGTCTCGTGGTGTTCGCAGCGTCGATTGCCTCGAGGATCAACAAGGCACGTCAGAAACTAGAGGAGAGACAATGAGGCGCTACGCACGTTTCGTGATTCCTGCGGTCGTCATCGTTGCTGTTCTTGTGTTCCTGTTGGTGAACCTGTCTGCCTCCCTCGTCTACTACAACACCCCAGCAGAAGTGCAGGAACGAGCGGGTTCCGCTGAGCGGCTTCGACTCGGCGGCCGGGTCGCTCCCGACTCCGTCGTCGATGGAGGTACCACGGTGACCTTCACGGTTGAGGACTGCGACACCGATGTGACCGTGATCCACACGGGTGTGCCGCCGCAGTTGTTTCAAGAGGGCATCGGTGTGGTCGTTGAAGGAACCTGGGACGGCACGGCGTTTGAGTCTGACACGATGCTCGTCAAACACGACGAGCAGTACCGCTCAGATGACGAGCACTACGACACGGAACGCCACTCCTGTAGCGACGCATGATCGCAACCGCAGGCTACGCGGCGGTCCTGGCGGCACTTGGTGCGTCCGTCGCTCTTGTCATCCAGGGTGTGCGAGGTTCCGCCAAGGGAGACAAAGCGCTCGTTGTCATCCCCGTTCGTGTCCTGTTCGTTGCGTCCGTCGCGTCGTTCGTCCTACTTGAGGTCGGGATTCTCTCCCACGATTTCTCGATTGCGTATGTAGCGAACAACACCGCATCCACGACGCCGCTCATCTTCCTCTTCGCAGGGGGTTGGGCTGCCCTCGAGGGATCCATTGTGCTGTGGGGTTTGCTGCTTGCAGTATTCGTTTGGCTTG
>QQUL01000276.1 GCA_008501565.1 Armatimonadota bacterium | reverse complement strand
GGTCGGTTCTTACCCTGGGTACGCGCGATTGGGGTGGACCAGATGCGTCGAAGGTCGACCGCAGGTATGGTGTGGGCAAGATCCGTATCGCTCTGGCGGGCAGAGCGGCACGACTGGGTAGCCGCCACGTGGCGGAGCAGGGAGCGATATGAGACCTGTGCGAATGATCATTGCAGTTGGACTACTCGCGCTCGTCGGAGCAGCGTGCAGTAGTGCAGAACCTGTTGCCAGCACAACCTCCACGACCGTCGTCTTCACATCAACATCGTCTGTAGATACGACGTCAACGACCTCGTCGAGCACGACAACGACTTCTCCCCCACCAAGCCTTGGAGCCACTGCAACGATCTTCCGCGTCCAGCAGGATCTCGCGGCACTCGGTTTCTTCGATGGCCAGATCGATGGGATCGCCGGCGAGGAGACCCAAGCAGCACTCAAGGCATTCCAGACGCAACAGGGCATCGGTGCCGACGGAGAGTTCGGACCCGTCACCGATGCAGCCCTCTTTCCGCTGCTCATGAAGGACAAGGCGTACGTCGAAGAGCTGCAGGAAACACTGACTGAGATCGGCCTCTACACAGGCCCGATCGATGGCGACTACGGCAAAGGAACCAGGGCCGCCGTCGAGAAGCTCCAGGGTTCATGCGAGATTGAGCAGACCGGCGATATCGACATCGCGACACGGATATGTCTTGACGAAGCGGCTTGACGGTCCGACGTCAGACGACCGATGACCGATGACCGATGACCGATTCTGGATTCGATAGGTAGTCGTATGGCACTCACGCCCGAACTCATCAATGCGGTCACATGGAAGATCCCGAACGCGCTTGCCCTCGTCGGCTCCCGAGCAGGCGACGAATGGAACGGCATGACAACGTCTTGGATCACGCAGGTGTCCCAGGAGCCGGTGCTCATCGGCATCGGTGTCGATACGGTCGCGATCACGCACAGACTCATCGCCGATGGCGGAAGCTTCACCGTCAACCTGTGGGATGCCGAGAACACGCGTCCGTTCGTGAAGTTCTCCAAGCCAGCGACGAAGGACGGAATGACGCTCAACGGGCTTGCAATCAGCGAGGGACAGACCGGTGCCCCGATCTTTGACGATGCCATTGCCTGGCTCGAATGCGTCGTCGTGAATCCAGTTCCATGCGGAACGCATACGTTCTTCATCGGTGAACTGGTCGCCGCAGGTATCAACGACGACGAGGCCATACCTGCCTCGATGTCCGACACCCGCATGAAGTACGGCGGAACGCGAAGAGGTCATTGAGGATGCAAGCATCCTCAATGACCGGCTTACAGCTTTCTGCTTTCAGCTTTCCGCCGACTAGGTCCCGTTCCGCCGCACCTGGGGCGCTTCGGCTGTGAGCTGTGACCCTTAAGCTGTGAGTCGCGAACAAAGCGAGCCAATGCCCCAACGTCCCATCTATATCGACGGATTCACCCATCAGCTCTTGGACGCCGATCCTTCCGAGACTGACGAGTGGATCGCTGCCCTCGACGACATCATCTCAGTCGACGGTGAAACCCGTGCCCGCTACCTCATGGCACGCCTCACCGAGCACAGCCGCTTCCGCAACATCGGTATCCCGGGATCGGTTTCAACGCCGTACATCAACACCATCCCACCCTCCGCGGAGGCTGAGTTCCCGGGCGATGCAGACATCGAGCGACGAATCCGGAGACTCATCCGATGGAACGCCGCAGCCATGGTCATTCGAGCGAACAAGGCAGAAGACGGCATTGGTGGCCACCTGTCGACGTTCGCCTCCTCCGCAACGCTGTACGAGGTCGGTTTCAATCACTTCTTTCGGGGACACGCCGACGGCACTCCCGGTGACCACATCTACTTCCAGGGTCATGCCAACCCAGGTATCTACGCCCGAGCCTTCCTCGAAGGACGTCTGACCGAAGACCAGCTCGACCACTTCCGGCGCGAGATCAACGGAGGTATCTCGAGCTATCCACATCCACGCCTGATGCCGGATTTCTGGGAATTCCCGACCGTCTCCATGGGATTGGGACCCATCAACTCGATCTACCACGCCCAGTTCCTCCGATACCTCGACAATCGCGGCCTCGACGACACGAAGAACTCCCGCGTGTGGGCGTTCCTCGGAGACGGTGAGACGGACGAGCCCGAAACACTCGGCTCAATCACCCTCGCCGGTATCGAAAAGCTCGACAACTTGACCTGGGTGGTCAACTGCAACCTCCAAAGACTTGACGGTCCTGTCCGGGGCAACGGGAAGATCATCCAGGAACTCGAAGCGAACTTCCGCGGTGCGGGATGGAACGTCATCAAGGTCATCTGGGGCTCCGACTGGGACCCGATTCTCGCCCGTGACACCACGGGTGCACTCGTCGAGAAGATGAATGCAACGGTTGACGGTGAATATCAGCGGTTCAAGGCCGAATCGGGAGCCTACGTCCGCGAGAACTTCTTCGGACCCGACCCCAGACTCCGAGCACTCGTCGAAGACATGACCGATGACGAGATCTGGGATCTCCGACGCGGAGGCCTCGACTACCGCAAGATCTACGCCGCATACCACTCGGCAACCGAGTTGCGGGGGGCACCGACCGTGATCCTCGCCAAGACCATCAAGGGCTGGACCCTCGGGCCCGACGTCGCTGGCAAGAACGCGACCCACGCCATCAAGAAGCTGTCAGGAGAACAGCTCAAGGCGCTGCGGGATCGGCTCATGCTCCAGGATGAGATTCCTGACGAAGATCTCGAAGGTGGGATCCCACCGTTCGTCACGTTCGACGAGGGATCTGTCGAACAGCGATACCTCATGGAGCGTCGAGAACGCCTCAACGGTCCCGTACCGAAACGCGGTGTGCCGATCAGATCTCCCCTTGAACTCCCGTCCCACACTCCCTTCGCCGAATTCGAAAGCGGTTCGGGAGAGATCGAGGTTTCCACCACCGGTGTCTTCACTCGACTCCTTCGTGCCCTGACACGCGACGAGGCATTCGGGAGCCGAGTCGTGCCGATCATTCCCGATGAGGGGCGCACCTTCGGCATGGATGCGTTGTTCAAAGAGATCAAGATCTACGCACCCGAGGGCCAGCTCTATGAACCCGTCGACCACAACCTCATCCTGTCCTATCGAGAGGCCAAGGATGGCCAGATCCTTGAACAAGGCATCACCGAAGCCGGTGCGACCGCTTCGTGGATTGCAGCGGCGACCTCCTACTCAACACGGGGAGTTCCCGTCGTCCCCTTCTTCGCGTTCTATTCGATGTTCGGTTTTCAGCGAATTGGCGACCTGCTGTGGGGTGCTGCGGACGCACGCGCTCGAGGGTTCCTTCTGGGAGCCACTGCAGGGCGTACGACACTTCTCG
>QQUL01000050.1 GCA_008501565.1 Armatimonadota bacterium | reverse complement strand
ATCAGTCAGATCGATCTCAATACCACCCATATAGGCCAACGCCGAACCTTCGACGAGTCCCCGGCTTGTGGAGCGAAACTCTCGGCCGTCCATCGAGGCAACGATGGCGAACCGATCGTCCGCCTCGTCCCCGAATTCAGGGTTACGTCTCCGGACGACAATGGCGCTCAGATACGCAATGCCGCAGTAGATGGCAAACGCGAGAACGATCTTTCCGAAGCGCTTCACGCTCCGAAGGTACCAGAGATGGAGCGACTGCGGTTGGGTCAGACGGACGCCGAGATGACGAGCCACCGTCTCGGCTCACGTCAACCTTCCGCAGGCCACCTCCCGGATGAGGCTCTGCGTAAATCGGTACTGGCCGCGCTCTGGCGACCGGGGATCCTCGTCGAACTCAAGGAGCTCCGTTCGCCTCACGGTGAGATACGTGAAGGCGAAGTGCTCAGGTCTCAGCCACCGGTTCGGGTAGCCCCCAGCGTTGAACCGTGGCGACAGAAGCCACGACGACGACAACCCCTAGCCATTGCACCGCTGCCAGGCGTTCATCAAGAAGCAGATACGCAGCAACCGCTGCGACAACCGGCTCCGCGGTCGCGATCACACCAACGATGCTTGACGCAAGAACGCGTAGGGCCGCAAATTCAAGGAGGAACGGGACAGCCGTTCCGAGCACACCGATGATGGCAAGATCCCGCCATGCCGAACCCGAGACATCGGTCGGGAAGGTCCAGATCGGTAGTACAACGAGCCAGATCGCTGAGGCAAAGGCAAACCCCCAGACGCCAACGTAAAACGGATCGAATTCCTCAGATACCCATTCGGCGACGAGGAGATAGCTGGCAAACATCGACGCTGCGAGAAGACCGACTGCCAGACCGGCGATGTCAGATGCATCCATCGCCCACGCCTTGGTGACGAGGCCGACGCCAACCAGGGATGCAACCGCTGCTGCCCAGACAAGCGGCATGACCGTCACCCTGCGCACGACGGCGAACCAGATCAGTACGAGGATTGGCCCGAGGAAATGGATCGTTGCGGCCGGGCCGACCCCGAGCAGGTCGATTGCCCAATAGAACGCAAACATCACGCCTACGAGGTTCGCTCCCAGGATCGCAAGCTTCCAGAGACCAGCCGACGGTCGAAACACACCCCGATGGATCGCAAACGGTGCAACGACAACGACCGCGGTGAGCGAGCGCACCTGAGCCACCCGGCCGGGCGACACGACATCGAACACACCACCGGCCACCGCATCTGCGATCCCGAACATGATCGCCGCCGACAGCGCGAGCATCGCACCCTTGGCTGCACGTGATTGACCCATCGGACGATGCTATCGGTGCCAATGGTCGCTTGTATCATCGGAAACCGAGGGAGGCAGCGGTGAGACCTCAGGTCCTTTTCGTATGCGTGCACAACGCAGGTCGGTCGCAAATGGCAGCAGCACTCCTCGAGCACCATGCAATGGGTCGGATCGATGTCCGTTCGGCGGGCTCGGCACCAAGCACTGACATACACCCGGGCGTCATCAGCGCACTCGCCGAGTGGGGCATCGACATCGCCTCTCAGCACCCCAAGCTGCTCGATCCCAAGGTCGTCGAGGCAAGCGACGTCGTCATCACAATGGGCTGTGGGGACGCCTGCCCCATCTACCCGGGAACCCGATACCTCGACTGGGATCTCACGGACCCCGCGGGCCAAGACATCTCGGTTGTGAGACGTGTCCGCGATGAGATCGATCGACGCGTCCGCTCACTTCTGACCGAATTGCTGGATGATTTGCAACGTTCCGACGCCCCGGGAAGTTCTTCTGTGTATGAACGCAATGCCTCACACAGCTGACAGCCACAGCCGGGGCCGAGACATCAGACGCATCCTGATCGAGGACTTCGACAACGGGTTCACCGCGATGGTGAGGGAGTACCAGCCGGGGATCTACTCAGGAGCAAGACGCCTCACGGCAGGTCCCCACGATGCCGAGGATGTCGCACAGGACACCTTCGTCCGGGCGTACAAGGCACTGAGCGAGTACGAACCTGAACGCATAGCGGAACTCAAGATCCGTCCGTGGCTGTGGACAATCGCGCTGAACCTGTGTCGTAGCCGCGCTCGCACGAAGGCCGCTGAGTTTGAGTTCCAGGAAAGCGACGCCGCGATCACCGATGAGCCAGAGGCGTTCGATGAAGCGGCATGGGTCGCTCGGTTGGGTTCCCTCAACGATGCCCAACGAACGGCGGTCGTTCTCCGGTACGTACTCGACCTCCCCATAGCGGAGATCGCGGAAGCGACAGAGCGACCAGTCGGAACAGTGAAGGCAGACATCTCGCGGGCACTTGATCGCCTGCGTCTCACCATGAAAGCCGAGGTGCTGCATGCCCGATGACACGACACACGCCGACATGACCGAATTGGAACAGAGCCTCACGGCACTGGCGTCGATGCCACCGGATTCCCTGCTGCGCAGAACCGTCGTATCGGTCGGCTCCGCAGATGAGGCAGCGACGACCGACAGCCCGATCGGGCCGGTGTGGATTGCATGGAGCACCCGCGGTGTGACGGCAGTTTCACCACTGTTTGCATCTCCCCTGTTCGACGACTTCGCCTTGATCCACCGAAGAACCGCGTTCGAGGCGAACCATCTTCCCAATGAACTCGCTGAGGCCGTCACATCGGCGCTCGACAGTGGCGACAGTGCCGGGGTGCCGATCGACACGACTGGCATCGGCACGTTTCAGCAAGCTGTGCTCGGGGCATGTGCGACAATCCCCGCCGGCCAGGTTCGACCCTACGGATGGATTGCCTCCGAGATCAACAATCCGGGCTCGGTTCGAGCGGTCGGCTCCGCCCTCGGCAAGAATCCGATCCCGCTCTTGATCCCCTGCCATCGAGTCGTGAGATCCGATGGCTCCCTCGGCAACTACGCCTTCGGTGCGGAGATCAAGCACGACCTGTTGATCCGTGAAGGAGCAATCCTGGCATAGAGAAGCTCTCAGCTCACAGCTCACAGCTCGGTTGTCTGTCATCTGACATCTGACTTCTGAGGTCGGTCGTCGGTTGTCGGTAATCTGACCAGATGGTCGACCTCATCGAAACAATACGCGACTCCGTCATCGGCACCCATCACGCAGTACCAGGGCCGTTCGGGCCCCGCCGCGTCACCTACGCTGACTACACGGCCTCCGGCCGCTCCCTGTCGTTCATCGAGGACTACATACAGGATGTCGTTCTCCCGCTGTACGCCAATACACACACGGAGTCGTCAGGTACGGGGCTTCAGACCTCGAAGTTCCGGGAAGAGGCACGCGAGATCATCCGTCGATGTGTGAACGGAAATGACGACCATGCCGTTCTCTTCGTCGGCAGCGG
>QQUL01000083.1 GCA_008501565.1 Armatimonadota bacterium | reverse complement strand
AGCGCACGCAGCGAGGTCCGGATGCCTGAGCGATCGATGTCGCTACGGGGATTCGTCACCGAACGCGGAGTCGTCGAGCAAGACCCGAGCGTTCCAGCCAATGGCGTCTGATAGCTCTTCGACCGAGGGCATGTTGATCGGATCTTCCCACACCCGGGCGAGGGCGTCCTCACCCCAACGATCGACCACATCGTCGCAGAACTGGGTTGCGTCTCGCGCACGCCAACGCTCAAGCTTGAGACCCGCAAACTCCTGGAGGAACTGTTCGGCCTTGCTCGGCTCGGTGCGTCTCCGGTTGAACGCCTCTTCGATGCGATCGATCCCTGGCAGGAGCTCTGCTCCGGCAAGTCTCACCACCCGGTCTGCGTAGCCTTCGACGAACGCGGTGAATGCCTGGATGTCGGCGAGTCTCCCAGGATCCGACGATGCCTTCAGCAGCCCAGAGCCTTCTTCGTCGGCTCCGAACATGCGTTGCATCTCTGCCGGGTCATTCATGGCTGACAGTTTTCCCATCAGGTCGGACATGTCCAGCTCGACGGTGTCGTAGAACGCCTGGACCAGCGTGACGAAACGGCCACGGATCCACTCGACCGCCATGATGCGATGGAAGGCAACCTCGTGCAGGGCACCCCACAGCCTGACCTGGCGATGATCAACGCCGTGATCAATCGCGAAATCGTCGAGATTCGGAACGATGACGTAGGGGCGGTCGTGGTCCATCGCAGGGATGCCGGTATCGAACTGCCCGAGTGCGCGGTGTGCCATGAATCCCACCATCGTTCCTGCTTGCACCCCGAGGAGCGCGGGGCCAAGGGGAGCGAGCATCGAGCTCATCGAACCCATGGCTCCGAGGTCTGGCATGTCCGGAAGTTGGTCCGAGTCCGTGAGCGCCGAGAGCTTCTCGCTGAGCGGTTCAACCAGGATCCTGAATGACTGTTGGTTCTCGGCCGCCCAGGTTGCCCGATCTGTCGGGTTGAGTTCGCCAGTCGCGGGGGATGGGAGCGCCGTGACCGCGGAGATTCGAACCTCGGCCACATGAGCGAGCTCGCGGTACTCCTCTGCGACCGCAGGGTCGATTGGTTGGGCTGGCCCAGCGAGGCTCTTTGTCACCTCGCGGGCGAGATTCCAGTTGACTGGGCCGGAGGACTGGAGCAACTTGAACAGCTGTTCGAATATGCCTTCGTCTTCCATGCCGTACATGTGGCTATCCCTGGAGTTCTGGTGGTCGTTGACCCATCGTGATTTCGAAGTCGAGAGAGTTGCCGCCGCGTATGACGGTGAACACCACGACATCGCCAACTCTATAGTGCCGTACCGCATTGATCAGATCCGATTGAGACTTGATGGCGGTGTCGCCGATGCCAACCACGACATCTCCGACCTCGATGCCAGCATCGCGGGCAGCGGAATTGGTCGCCTCGACCGTTTCGACGATCGCACCCGCAGGGACGATGGCACCGTCTGAGGCCTCATCGAAGTAGGTCGCTATTTCGACGCCGATCAAGGGGTGTTCGACATCGCCCGTTTCGATGATCTCGGACGTGATCCGCTGCACAATGTCGACAGGAATTGCGTATCCGATTCCCTCAGGTCCGGCGTTCGAGACACCAATAGCGCTCGTAATGCCGATGAGGTTCCCTGATGCGTCGACCAGTGCTCCACCGGACGACCCGCTGTTGATCGCAGCATCCGTTTGGATCATGCCGAAGAGCGTCGTCGTGTCCGCAAAATCAACGCGACGGTCGAATGCCGAGATGATGCCGACCGTGATGGATGAACCACCTTGCTGCCCGAGTGGGTTGCCAACGGCGACGGCCGGGTCGCCGATGGCGAGACCGTCAGTCGATCCGAATCCGATTGGAGTGAGGTCGTCCGCTGAAATCTGGAGTACGGCGAGATCGGTGAGCGCGTCACTTCCGATCAGCTCTGCCTCGTAGGTCCGGCCATCCTCGAAGGTGACGGCGTAGCTCGATGCGCCGGCAATCACGTGGTGGTTCGTGATGATGTAGCCGTCGGCTGACGTGACAACGCCGGAACCAGATCCGGTTGGAATTCGGTCTTCTGGTGCTGAAGATGACCCTTCGCCGAACACATTGACGGTGACAACGGAAGGGAGGACGGTCTTGGCAATCGCGGCAGGATCCACCAGGATTGGGTCGGTTTCGATGACCGTTGCCGGTTGGTTGACCACCGTCGATGGGGTTGCGGTAGTAGCGGTTGTGATCGGGTCGGTGTCGAAAGCACCGGTCGTGCCCAGGATGCCGACGGTGAGGAGGGCACCGACGATTGCTGCTGCGAAGGCAATCGCAATGTAGGCGAGACCGTTACGCCTCTTCGGTGGCTGTGTGGCTCCAATGCGAGACGAAACCGGCACGATCGGATCCACAGGTGCCGCCACGGTGGGACGGTGTTCCTCCGCAGGTGGGGGCGGAGGGGGTGGCGGTGGCAGGGGGGAGTCGAAGACGTGCGATCCGGACGATGCCGGGTGTTCTTGGGTTGGTGTTGTGTCGCTCATGTCTATTTGAACGTCAGGTGGTTCTTCGGGGTTCCGCTGGGACATGAAAGGAACCTGAGATTCTTCGGACCCTGGATTCGGGGTATCGTTCTCCATTGTGATGAGTGTATGAATCGGTCGGATCTAGCTTCGCAAGCGTCGGTTCACATTGATGTGACGGCAGAACCGATCGACGCCGCCGCAATCTTGGACTTCGTCGCCGATCCGTCGGCAGGCGCGACCGTTCTCTTTTCGGGGACGGTTCGCGATCACTCTGAAGGTCGGGAGGGCGTCACTCACCTCGAATATGAGGCGTACGAGGGTGTCGTGGTCGACAAGATCGGCGAGGTCGTATCGCAAGCCATGGAGCAGTGGCCGATCCTTCGTGTGGCGGCCGTTCACCGCACCGGTTCCCTCGGTGTTGGTGAACCGGCGGTCATGGTCGCCGTGTCGACGGCGCACAGGAACGATGCGTTTCCCGCATGCAAATTCGTGATCGATGAACTCAAACGGTCGGTCCCGATCTGGAAGAAGGAACACTGGCCAGGCGGCGCCGAATGGGTGCGGGAAGACCTTCATCATCAGAAGACCGATGACCGATGACCGACGTCTGACTTCTGACTTCTCAACGCTCAGGCTTCGTGGATTTGTCTTCCTACGACCATCTCTGCGGCTTCTCTGACGCCGGGGTTGCGATCGAGGGCGGCTCTCCGTATCGCCGATTCGATGCGTGGATCGTCAAAGACAGTGATGGCGGCGATCGCGCGTCTTCGAACTTGAGGTGGACCGTCGGCGATGAGCGTGAGCAGAGGATCGATGCCGTCGGGATGTCCGAGTGAACCGATCGCAGCGACAGCCGCTTCCCTCACCTG
>QQUL01000284.1 GCA_008501565.1 Armatimonadota bacterium | reverse complement strand
ATGGCAGACGAGCATCGGATCCGGATCCGACTCAAGGCGTACGACCACTCGGTGGTTGATGAGTCGGCGAAGAAAATCGCGGAGACGGTGACGCGCACCCAGGCGAAGATAAAGGGACCGGTTCCACTTCCGACCCGCATCCATCGCTACACAGTCATCCGTGGACCACATGTTGACAAGACATCCCGTGAGCACTTTGAGATGCGGATCCACAAGAGGCTCATCGACATCCTTGAACCAACCCCGAAGACGGTCGATTCGCTCATGCGTTTGGACCTTCCTGCAGGCGTGGAAGTAGAGATCAAGACATGAACGCAATCATCGGCGAGAAGCTGGGCATGACCCAGATCTTCGACGAAGACAACCGCGCGGTTCCTGTGACTGCTGTCAAGGCCGGTCCTGTCGTCGTGACGCAGATCAAGCGTCAGGAGACGGACGGGTATACAGCGATCCAGATAGCGTTCAAAGAGATGGCTGCCGACAAGGCGGGTCGTCCCGCGACGGGCCACTTCGCCAAGGCTGGCGTCACTCCGCATCGTCACCTCGTTGAGGTTCGCGTCGACGATCCAGATGCTTTTGAGCTCGGCCAGAGGATCACGATCGCTGATGTCCTCACGGCTGGCCAGAAGGCCGACATCACAGGCATTTCCAAGGGCAAAGGCTTCGCTGGTGTCATGAAGCGGCACAACTTCAAGGGTCAGGGTGCCTCACACGGTGCTCACAAGGTCCACCGTGCCCCTGGTGCGATCGGTGCCTGTGCCACACCTGCACGCGTCTTCAAGGGCAAGCGCCTCCCCGGTCGTATGGGTGGAGAACAGGTCACGATGATGAACATCGAAGTCGTCCAGGTCGACCCGGAACGAAACCTCGTTCTACTTCGTGGTGCCGTACCGGGCCCCAAGGGATCGATTGTTGTTCTGAGAGAGGCGGTGAAGGCCAATGGCTGACAAGCTCACAGCGGAGCTCTACACCGCAGACGGCACATCAAAAGGAACGGTTGACCTCAACCCCGATGTATTCGGTATTGAACCGAACACTGCCGTGATGCACCAAGTTGTGACCGCTCAGCTCGCCGCCAAGCGTGCGGGTACGCACTCCACCAAGACACGGGCAGAGGTTCGTGGTGGTGGTCGTAAGCCGTGGGCCCAGAAGGGTCTTGGACGCGCACGACATGGTTCGATCCGTTCTCCGCAATGGGCGGGCGGTGGCGTTGCCCACGGTCCCAAGCCACGCGACTACAGCCAACGGACACCGAAGAAGATGCGCCGTTTGGCGCTCAGAAGCGCACTGTCGGTTCGTGCCGCAGACGCACAGATCAAGGTCGTCGAGGATTTCGCAGCTTGGGAGGAGCCCAAGACGAAGAAGGCGACCGCCCTGCTCGCGGCGATGGGAGTGACAGGCAAAGTTCTCCTGATTGCAGAGGATCACGAGCGAACAGCCATCAAGTCCTTCCGCAACCTCGATCATGTGATTGCTCACAACCTCGGTCAGGCAAACACGTATGACGTGCTGTGGGCCGACACGATCATCATGAGCCAAGGAACGCTCGAACTCGGTCAGGGAGCCCCTCGCGGCACCGCCGAACACGCAGCCCGTGCAGAAGACGTCCGACGTCAGACGTCAGACGTCGGACCGGAAAGTGCCTCCGCTGAGGAAAGCGAAGGAGTGGCATCGTGAAGAATCCGCGCGACATCATTTTTGAGCCGGTCGTGTCTGAGAAGTCATACGACCTCGTGGCAGACGCCAACAGCTACACATTCGTTGTGGACCCTCGTTCAAACAAGACCGAGATCAAGGAAGCAATCCAGACGATCTTCGATGTGAAGGTCGTCTCCGTCAACACGATGAACCGTCAAGGCAAGCGGAAGCGAACCGGTTACACGATCGGGAAGCGCAAAGACACCAAACGCGCCGTCGTCACCCTCGCTGACGGCGACGCCATCGACGTGTTCGAGGTATAGATCATGGGCATCAAGAAACTCAAGCCAACGTCGCCGGGACGTCGATTCCAGACAGTCTCGGACTTCGACACGATCACGACCTCGTCCCCGGAAAAGAGCTTGCTCGCGCCGAAGACTCGTTCGTCCGGTCGCAACTCATACGGCAGGGTCACGTCGCGTCACCGCGGTGGCGGCCACAAGCGTCGCTATCGCATCATCGATTTCCGTCGGAACAAGGACGCCATTCCGGCGAAGGTTGCGTCGGTCGAGTACGACCCCAACCGCAATGCACGTATCGCCCTTCTTCACTATGTAGATGGTGAGAAGCGCTACATCCTTGCGCCCATCGGTATCAAAGTCGGCGACATGCTCGAGTCAGGCTCCGGAGCCGAGATTCGAGTCGGAAACGCACTTCCACTGCGGAATATCCCGACGGGGACCGTGGTTCACGGCGTGGAATTGCGTCCTGGTGGTGGAGCCAAGATGGGCCGCGCCGCCGGTACCGCGATCCAGTTGATGTCAAAGGAAGGCAACGTTGCCTTGCTGCGTCTGCCTTCCGGTGAGATGCGTCAGGTTCCCCTTGACTGCCGTGCAACGGTTGGTCAGGTCGGTAACGCCGAAGCTGAACTCATCAAGATCGGAAAGGCCGGTCGCAATCGGTGGAAGGGCAAGCGCCCCCAGACCCGCGGCGTTGCGATGAACCCCGTCGATCATCCGCTCGGCGGTGGTGAAGGTCGAAGCTCCGGAGGGCGCCACCCGGTCAGCCCATGGGGTAAGCCGGAGAAGAAGACTCGTAAAAAGAACAAGGCGAGCGACAAGTACATCGTGCGTCGTCGCTCCCAGAAGGGTAAGAGGTAAGCCATGGCGAGAAGCCTGAAAAAGGGGCCGTTCGTCGACGAGCACCTCTTGGTCAAGATCGAGAAGGCGAACTCGGGCGGAGACAAGCGCGTCATCCGGACCTGGAGCCGTCGTTCGACGATCATTCCCGAAATGGTCGGGCACACCATTGCGGTGCACGACGGTCGCAAGCATGTCCCTGTCTACATCTCAGAATCGATGGTCGGTCACAAACTCGGAGAGTTCGCACCAACGCGTACATTCCGCGGTCACGTCACCGACCAGTCAGTGAGTCGGCGATGAACGCACGAGCTCAAGCCAAGTACATTCGCGAGTCCCCGTACAAGGTGAGGCGCGTCCTCGACCTTGTTCGTGGCTTGCCAGTGGACGAAGCCCAAGCTGTCCTGCAATTCACCAACCGCAAGGCAGCCACCACGATCAAAAAGGTGCTCGATTCGGCTGTTGCCAACGCCGAGCACAACCACGCGCTCGACGCAGACGAACTGTTCGTTGCTGAGGCCTACGCAGACGAAGGCCCAACGCTCAAGCGCTGGCGCCCCCGTGCGCGTGGTCGTGCAACCCAGATCCGCA
>QQUL01000103.1 GCA_008501565.1 Armatimonadota bacterium | reverse complement strand
CGAAGGAGGTCGTTTTGACCTGTCGTCCGTTCACCGCACAGGAAGGCAAAGCAGCTGGGTTCCTCTACGCGGTCACGGAGCCTGGTCGTGCAATGGAGATAGCGAAAGAGCTGGCCGTGCACATCGCCGAACGTCCCAGGCTCCCGACAGTGACGACGAAACGCCACGTCGCTGAAGTTCTTCGGGGCGACTACTCGCGCGACGATGCGATGGGACTCATCACAGCCCTTGACGACGTTGAATCAACCGAGGCACGCAACGCTTATCTCTCACGATTCCAGACAACCACATGAGGATCCTGAATGCTGACGAGACCCGTCGATGTCTGCCGATGGCAGATGCAATCGAAGCAATGGCGGATGCCTTTGGTCCCGATCGTGAGAATCCGCAGCGGCAGTTGATCGGTGCATCGTTCTTCATGCCGGGTCGCGTTGGGCCGATTTCGGGAATCAAAGTGGTCAGCACCGTCCCCGGGAATCCTGCGGGCGTGGTTGCGGTATTCGATGGTGATGGGACTCCCATCGGGATCGTCGATGGGCCAACGCTCACCGCAATACGGACTGCAGCAGGTGCTGGATTTGCGACCCAACTTCTCGCCGACCCGAGTGCCTCCTGTCTCGCGATGCTTGGTGCCGGTGCCATGGCTCGTGACCAGATCGAGGCAGTGCGGACGGTACGGCCGGTGGAGCACGTGCTGATTTGGAGTCGGTCCCGGGACAAAGCTGCACGCCTTGCGGATCAAGTAGGTGGACAAGTCGCCACCAACGCCGATGCGGCAGTCGAATCCGCGGACATCATCACAACGGCGACACCGTCCAGGGAGCCGATCTTTGGCGCGTCAGCCGTGCGCGAGATGGTGCACATCAATGCGATCGGTGCCTTCTCCCCCGAGATGGTCGAGATTCCGGCGACCGTCGTTCAACGCGCGTACCGCGTCGTTGATGACATGGCGGCAGCCGCGGCCGAGGCTGGGGACCTCCTCCAGGCGGGTGTTGAGCCTCACATCGAGATCGGTGAACTCATCGACCATCCATGGGATCGATCGCACGCCATCACGCTCTTCAAGAGCGTCGGTATCGCCAGCCAAGACGTCGCCGCCGCCCGCACGGCCCTGGCAAATGCAGAACGCCTCAGCGTCGGACTGGTCGTGTAGCGCAAACGCGCGTCCCCCGTTCACGGGGGACAGCTCCGACGAAGGAGGGGCAGGGGGTGCCGCGAGCCCTGCGAGCCCGGAGTGGCTGGAAATCCAGACACCTTGAAAGGTGGATCGTGGCACGGTACTGATGTCACATGTCCAAACGAGACCGACTAATCCAGTTCGCACGTACCAACCGTTCCGATCCTGGCCTTGCCGAAGTGAGAATCTGGAGCGAACTCCGCCGCAGTGGTCTCGGTGTCCGATTCCGGAGGCAGGACGTAATCGGCCCATTCATCGTCGACTTCTCCTGTCGATCGAAGCACCTCATCATCGAGATCGACGACGCTTCCCACGATGATCCCGCAGCGGATGCTCAGCGAGATGACTGGTTTCACCGACGAGGATGGTTCGTCCTGCGCATCGACGACTCTGAAGTCCTAGAGGCGCTCGATGAAACGATCGATCTCATCATGCGAACTCTCGACGACCCCACCTCGATCCGGGACCCGCTCAATCGCGAGTTGTGATTCCGCAGCAGCCCTGGAAGACGGGGCTCGCAGGCTCACACCACCCCCTACCTCTTCGCATCGCTCATCGGTCGTCCCCCGTAAACGGGGGACGCGAGGAGCCGCTAGGCCAAAACATTGTGCTCGGCGATTTCGACGGGGGTCCTGTCGATGGAGAAGAAGTCCATCGGGATGTCGGTGTCGAAGGACGCACGCTCACCGGTGATCCACTGTGCCATCATGGATGCCACGACCTGGGATTCCTTGAACCCGTGACCCGAGAACCCGTTGACGACCGCAAAGCCATCGATCGATGTCGGGCCGATGATGGGCAGGACATCCTGCCGGTTGACGGTGTACAGGCTTGCCATCCCACCGGGTATCCCCTTGTACGGGAGGGAAGGGATCCGATGATGAAGTGCATGGATCTTGAGGTCGATGAATGACCGATTGGCCACCTTTGCGTAGTCATCAGGATCATCGACGGCTTCCATTTCGTCTTCCTCAAGGATCGAGCCGAGAATGATCTGGCCTCCACCTGCCTCGGGACGAAAGTAGATGCCGCCTGCCGAATCACAGATCACCGGTATCGGACGAGCAACCTCCTCGGGGAGAGCCCGGTAGATGACTTGGATCCGGGTCGGAACGAGGTCCCACGGTATCTCGAGCCCGACCATCGCATTGATCTGATTGCACCACGGACCGGCGGCGTTGACGACGAGGCCGGCACTGATTGTTGAACCGTCGCCCAATACGACCCCGGTGGCACGATTCCCGTCGGTTGTCACATCGACAACCGCCGTGTTGAGCCGGACGTCCACACCGCGTTTCGATGCTGCGATCGATACGTCGAGCAATGCCCCGGTCGCATCGAAGAAGCCCGTGTCGCGTTCGAGGAGGAAGCGATCCCCTGGTGAACACACATGCTCCACCTCACCGGTGAGATCGAAGGGAACCATGCATGTCGAGATTGCAGGAAACAGATCAACCACATCGTCTGCCCCGATGTCGACGACGTCGATCCCCTCGGCCGACATCCGCTGCTGGTCGTATGCGACGACGTCGGGATTGTCATCGACCATCCACAGTACGCCGATGTCATGGAACGAACCGTTGGGATGATCGTTTCCGACATACTCGGACCAATTACGCCAGATCACATTCCCGTCACGCGCGATTCGAACATTCTCTATTGTCGTATACCGCTGGCGGGTGATGGCCGACGATCCGCCCGTGGAACCCTCTCCGAGTCCGACGCCCTTCTCGAATACGGCAACCGACAGGTTGGAGCGTCGTGCGATTTGGTACGCGATCGACATCCCAATGATTCCGCCACCGACGATCGCTACATCGACTGACTCAGTACTCATGGGTGACCTCCTCAGGCGGAGTCTGCGTCACCAAGGTAGGCCTTCCGGAGATCCTCATTGGCCAGAAGGGCTTCTGCGGTGCCCTCGAGAACGATGCGACCGGTCTGAAGCACATAGCCCCGATCGGCGATCGACAGCGCCATGTTGGCATTCTGCTCAACCACGAAGACCGTAACGCCGACATCGTTGATCTGTTTGATGATGTCAAAGTTCTGCTGGACGAGTACGGGAGCGAGACCCATAGATGGTTCATCCATCAGCAGCACCTTCGGTTTCGCCATCAAAGCCCGACCAACCGCAACCATCTGCTGTTCGCCACCGGAGAGGGTTCCGGCCTTCTGGCTCAACCGCTCCTTGACCCGGGGGAACATCTCGTAGATCGACTCCAAGTCTGCCTCAAGATTCTCACGGTCCTGGCGCAGGTAGGCACCGATCTCGAGGTTTTCGTACACGGTCATCCGTTTGAACAGGCGACGGTTCTCCGGCACCATCGTCACGCCCATGGACACGATCTCCGCCGTCGTAGAACCCGTCATCACGGTGCCGTCGATGACCACGTCTCCGCTTGACGGTTCCACCATGCCGAGAATCGTTTTGAGTGTTGTCGTCTTCCCGGATGCGTTGCCACCCAACAGACACACCATCTCCCCCGGGAAGATCTCGATATCCACATCCTTGAGAACATGGACCGGTCCGTAGTGGATATTGACCGACCTGAATTCGAGGATCGGAGAGGGATCAGGCATTGCCAGCCTCCGCAGGGCGACCGAGGTATGCCTCGATGACGTCGGGATCATTGGACACCGTTTCGTAGTCGCCTTCAGCGATCTTCACACCGTGGTCAAGGACGACGACTCGATCCGAAACATCGCGGACGACTCGCATCTCGTGCTCAATCACCACGACGGTCAGACCACGCTCATCGCGGAGCCTGTTGATCAACTGGGTCATCTCTGCGGTCTCGCGAGGATTCATGCCAGCCGTGGGCTCATCGAGGAGAATGAGTTCGGGCAGGGTTGCCATCGCACGAGCGATCTCAAGCCTTCGCCGGTTCGCATAGGAGAGGACGTACGCTGGTTGATCCCAGCGATAGCCCTTGAGACGTTGCCCGAAGAAGGAGAGGATCTCCTTGCCGCGTTCCTCAATCTCGGCCTCCTCCCTACGGAAGCCGGGAGTGTTGAGCAACGACCCGAAAACACCGGTCGTCGTCCTGCAATTCTGGGCGACCATGACGTTCTCAAGCACGGTCATATTCGGAAAGAGCCGCACATTCTGGAAGGTGCGAGCAATCCCGAGTTCTGTGATCTCGTGTGGCCTGTGACCGCCGATATCTAGTCCATTGAAGGCTATCAGCCCAGAATCTGGCGGGAAATATCCGGTGATCGTGTTGAAGAACGAGGTCTTTCCGGCACCGTTCGGTCCGATCACCGAGACAATCTCACCCTTGTCGATGTGGAAGTTCACACCGTCGAGTGCCTGGACTCCCCCGAATCCTTTGCGAAGCTCCGAGATAACAAGCATCGACATCAGGCGTCAACCTCCGCGGTGTCCTGCCCGGGATCACCGGTGAGCCACGCGTCCTGTCTCAACTCGTCGTGGTGCAGTTCTCGCTGCCTTCGCAACGACGGCCACAGACCCTCAGGTCGCTTCAACATCATGACCACGAGAAGGGCTCCGTAGATGAGTAGTTTGAACTGGCCGAACTCCTGGAGAAGACCGGGCTGCGTTGGACCACCAAGGACACCGATGAGTACCACGGCTCCAACAATCACACCGGTGATGGAGCCCATGCCGCCGACGATCACAACGACCAGAATCACGATCGAGATCAGAAGACGGAACGAAATCGGGAAGATCGCTCCGACCTTCGCAGCAAAGATCATCCCAGCGAGCGATGCGAAAATCGCTCCCGTGACGAATGCGGTCAGCTTGATCGCGGTCGTGTTGATGCCCATCGCTTCCGCAACGTCCTCGTCCTCTCGAAGCGCCGACCAGGCTCGTCCGAGACGCGAATGCTGCAGACGCCACGAGACGTAGATGGCGATGCCACTGAACACGGCGAGGAGATAGAAGATTGCTTGCGAGTTGGTTCCGGGGATCACAACCGGCCCAATCTCGGCCGACGGAATGTTCGTGATTCCCTGTGCTCCACCGAAGTACGGCGACAGCCAGTCGGAGAGGAACAAGATGCGAACGATCTCACCAAATCCGAGCGTCACGATGGCCAGATAGTCGCCACGCAACCTGATCACCGGCGTACCAACAAGGATCCCAGCTATCGAGCCCACGAGAATCACTGCCCCGACGACGATCCAACCCTCCGGTCTTAGGAAGTTCAAAGTGAGTTCCGGCATCCAATACGGTGACTCCGTCGAAGTCAGCACAGCTGTTGTATAGGCACCGACCGCAAAGAAGGCGACGTAGCCAAGGTCGAGCAGGCCGGCGTAGCCGACGACGATGTTGAGTCCGAGACCCATCAGGACGAACAAGCCAACGTTCGCAAGTAGCTCGTTGGTGAGTCCCCCGACGAACATCGGGACGAAGATCACGGCAATCACGGTCACGATCCAGGCAATCAGGTTGCGACGAGCGAGGACCTCCTTCGGGAGCGCCATCCGCTCTTGGCGACGTTGATCAAGTGACTTCCCACTCGATCGGAATCCGGAGATCCCGAATACCACCGCGAGGACGAACGCTGCCTGTGTCGTGAGCCCACCTCTCGGCGCATACAGCAAGTCCGCTACCCACTCGATGTGGAGTCCCTGAAAGAGATTGGTGACGATCAATTCCAACATTGCCACGACGATCGTCCCGACAACGGCCCAAGTCACCATGCGCCGAACTCGTGGCGACACGACCTGGAGCGCACCACCGATGAGACCGAGCAGGGCGCTGCCAATGATCCAGATTGCCGCTGCCGTCCCGATTCCTCGGCCAAACGTCAGGATGTCGACGAGCTTCGGGAGCAGGTTGGAGAGCCAGTCCGAAATGTCGAAACGGTCGATAAGAACAATGAGGAAAGAGAAGTACAGACCAGCAAGCGCACCGGTAACCATGCCAGCCAGAAGATCACGTTCCCCTTTCACTGGTGCCTCGCCGCCATCGGGCGTCGGTTCACGTGCAGCCATGAAGCCGAAAAATACCGGAACCCACAGGAGAATAATGAGCCCGAGACTCAGCCAAGGATCAACGATCATCCGCTTATCAAGCACGGTGACCATCCCGGCTGCAGCGATGAACACCATCGTCAGACCGCCGAGCGCTCCTTGGCGAGCAACGCGTGACCAATCAACGTCCGAAGCGGGTCGTGATTTCTGGATTGATTCGGGCACGATAGATTCAGCCATCAGGCTCGATCCTCCTCCCCGAGTTGCTCACCGAAGAGTCCGGCGGGCTTGAAGATGAGCACGAGGATCAAAGCAGTGAAGGCGACGACATCCTTGAGTTGGCTCAAACCGGGGATCTCGATCGTCCAACCAAAGATGCCGGTTACGCCAAGCATGATGATCGCTGCACTGACAACGACCAGGCCTTTGCGCCCAATGGCACGAGCAGCAACGATTCCGACACCGCCGACCACGACAAACGTGATGCCGAGCGCGGTCGGGATCTGCCACGCAAGTCCTCGGAGAACAACATTGGGCCCAATGCCCTCAAACAGCCCGAGAAGAAGGCCACCAACCATTGCCCCGACAATGTTTCCGATTCCTCCCAACACCGCAGCGGTGAAGGCTTTGATGCCCGGCAGAAAGCCGGTGACGGACGACACACCACGAAACAGCAGTGCCCACAGGATCGCAGCGACTCCTGCCATTGCCCCACCGACGGCAAACGTCGTGACGATCACCCGATCGACATTGATACCCATCAGCGAGGCAATCTCTTTGTCCTCTGCAACTGCGCGCATGGCACGACCGGTAACCGATCGCTCCACGAAGAGCCAGAGACCAACCATTGATATCGCTGCGATCACGAGGACTGCCATGACCGTGCCCGTAACTTGGAATCCAAAGATGTCGTACTGGTTCCGCAGCCACTCTGGACCCCTGGGGTAACTGCGGACCGCAGGTCCGACGAGGAGCAGAATGGCATTCTGAAGAAAGAACGAAACACCAATTGAGGTGATGAGTGGAATGAGCCTCGGCGCTGCGCGCAGCGGACGGTACGCAATCTTCTCGATGAGAACCGCGCTGAGGGTGGAGGCGAACATCGCCATGAAGAGCACGATGAGGATCGAGAAAATGAAGTTCGATTCCCACAGGCCGACCCTGTCCAGACCATCAGCTGTGAAGAACCCCACCATCGCGCCGACCATGAAGACTTCACCATGTGCGAAGTTGATGAACCCAAGAATTCCGTACACCATCGAGTAGCCGAGAGCGATCAGCCCATACATCGAACCCTGTGCAACACCTGAAACAATCAGCTGCTTCCACGCATCCGCGGTCAGCCCCTGGTCATCGAGGCTGAGGGCGATCGTTCCGACGAACCCCCAAACGATGACGAAGATCGACATGACACGGATCGCCCATAGGAACGAGTCGGTCCACGAAAAGCGAAAGCCTCGTGTTGTGACTTCTGGAGTTTGTGTCGTTGTCATGACTGGGGCGATTCAAGCAGAAAGCCGGCGCCTGTGTCGGCGCCGGCTTTCTGTCTCGTGTTTCGTTTTCGGTTCGTGACCTATGCGGCCGAGAACTCGAAGACGATGTTGTCCTTTCCAGCCTGGATGTCGGTTGGGTCAAGGTGGTGCACAACCGAAATGCGCTGTGATCCACAGTCACCAAACTCGTCACAACCGAGCGTACCGGTGATCCCTGGGAAGCCAGAGGTCGCGGTAAGGGCTGCTCTGAGAGCCGCACGGTCAACAAACAAGCTGCCGTCTGACTGCACAACAGCAACCTCATCGATTGCGGAAAGCAACAGAACGGTTGCGTCATAGGCGTGCGCCCAGAACGGTGCTGAAGGTGCCTCGCCATACTCAGTCTCGTATGCGTCGAGGAACGAAGCCGCCGTGGCTCCCGTCGACGACTGGTTTGCACCGAAGCTCAGGTTCGGACCTGAGAAGTACATACCAGCAGTCTCTGGAATCTCCATGAAGTTGTCGACGAGAAGTCCGTCGGCACCAATCATGACAACGTCTTCCATCCCTGCAACATCTGCTGCCTGCTGGATGATGAATCCGCCCTCAGGCATGAAGATCGGGAAGAACATCACTTCTGGTCCCACAGCTGCAACCTCGGTAAGAACACCGGTCATATCGGTGTCACCCTTGTTCACAGCGAACACCTCGGCCTCACCACCTGCGGCCGTGAACGCATCGGCAAACGCCTGAACGAGACCCTGTGTGTACGGATCGCCGTCGTGGACTGCTGCAGCCTTCGTGAGGCCGAGCTCATCCATGACGAACTTCGCAACAGCTTGGCCCTGGTACAGGTCGTTGTGCGCCGTGCGGTAGTAGCCAGGGTGATAATCCTTGGCTGCCGTTCCGGCAAGGTCCGACGTGAGGTCAGGCGACGTGTTCGATGGTGAAATCAAAACGCCACCGGACTGAGAGATCAGCGGTGATGCACCCGTAGCTGCACCCGAGCATGATGTCCCGATTGTCCCGATGACCTGTTCGTCAGCGACGATTGTCTGGGCTGCGCCCTGACCGCCCTCTGAGGAACAGAGATCGTCAAGACCGGTACCCATGTTCACGTTGAAGCCCTGGATTGGCCCGTAGTCGGCGATTGCCAACTCGGTTCCACGCTGGTTCGGAACACCAAGGAACGCAACGTCGCCAGTGATGGCTTCAAGGCTGCGAATCTGGATCTCTTCACCTGCGGGAATCACGACCGCGCCGAGTTCCCCTGGCGTCGGGTCTCCACCCGTGGCTTCGGTTGTTGTTGTCTCTTCTGCGGGGGCCGTCGTGGTGGTATCTCCACTCATTGCCTCCGTCGTTGTAGTTGCACTCGCCGTGTCGTCGTCGCCGCCTGATACGGCAATGATCACGATGACGATGACAGCTACTGCTGCCACCGCAATCCACGGGAGCCACTTCTTTAGGTTGTCATTCACTCTGAATGCCTCCATGTTGGTTTGGACGCGTCAATACAGGTCGATGCGTCCACCTTAGAGTAGACCGCTTGGAGACCGACCGGCAAGAAACGACGACGCCCACTCTCTGGGTCGCAGTACCGTTCCGATGTGACTGACTCCACGGGCTCTCACGTCGCACGCCAGCGACAGCGTCTCACGGCCTCGGTAACCGACCTTGATGTCGACAGACAGCGGGCAATGCTGATTGGGCTTGTCCGCTCGCGCAACGACATCGCCAAGGGCAACGCCAGTCTTGACGAACTTGCGCTGTTGACCGACACGGCAGGCTCGGAGCCCGTCTTATCGATTCTTGTGCGGCGGGAACGACCCGATGCCGCGACGTTCCTCGGGAAAGGGAAACTCCGTGAACTCGTTGCCGAATCGAAGGCAGCCGACATAGACGTTGTGGTGTTCGACAACGATCTCACGCCCGCTCAGCAGAGAAACCTCCAGCAGGCGTTCCAGTGCGACGTGGTGGATCGAGTCGCACTGATCCTTGACATCTTTGCCCAGCATGCCCACACGAAAGAGGGCATGTTGCAAGTCGAGCTCGCACAGTACCGGTACCGCCTTCCTCGTCTCCGGGGAAAGGGGACCGAGCTGTCCCGCCTTGGTGCAGGTATCGGGACCCGAGGTCCGGGCGAAACCAAGCTCGAAACCGACCGCCGTCGGATCCTCGACCGAATACGCAAGATCGAGACGGAGCTCAAGGACGCCAAGCGTTCACGCGACACCCGCAGCAAACAACGACGAAGGGGTGGCGATCCCGTGGTCGCGATCGTTGGCTACACGAATGCCGGGAAATCAACGCTGTTCAACCGGCTTACAGATGCTGGCGTTCTCGTGGAGGACCGTCTCTTTGCAACTCTCGACTCGACCGTCCGCAAGCTTGAGTTGCCCCACGGACACTCTGCGCTCGTGTCTGACACAGTGGGGTTCGTGCGCGAACTGCCCCACGAGCTGGTCGAGGCGTTTCGATCGACGCTTGAGGAGGTCGCCGATGCCCACCTTCTCGTGCATCTCGTAGATGCCTCCGATGCCGATCCCGAGCTTCAGCTGTCGACGGTGCGGCTCGTCCTGAACGAGATCGGCGCATCTGAAGTACCCGAACTCGTCGTCTTCAACAAGATCGACGCGATCGACGCCACAGCTCTCGACAGACTCCGCGCCCTTCATGAAGGAGCGGTCTTCATCTCTGCACAAACCGGAGAAGGAGTTCCCGAATTGCTCGAGGACATCGTCGTGGGTCTTTCGGCGCTGAGCGTTGAGATCGACTATTCAATCCCGTATGAACGCGGAGATGTTCTCGCGGATCTCCACGCATCCGGAGATGTCCTCAAGGAGCGTCACACGGACACGGGAACTGAGATCACGGTTCGACTTCCGAACGAGGAAGCACACAGGTTTCGGCTCTTTGTTGCTGACAGCGCAGCGAGCCTATAAAAGGTCGAGCACACCCAACGGCTCAGCTCCCGGGTCCACAGGTTCTGACGCCTGAGGTCGGACGTCTGACGTCTGACGTCTGACTTCTGCATGCGGAATCAGTACGAGACTGACGTATGCCACCTGGATGACCAAAGCCACCACCCCTGCTGAGAACAGCCCAAGCTCCCGCGGCCAGAAGGGAAGCACGGGAATGAGGGCACCGAACACCCATGCGATTTGGAAGATCGTTTCTGCGTTCGTGAACGCACGGGCACGATCCCGTTCCGGAACCGTCGTGTGCATGAGGCCGTCGAATGCAAACTTCGCGGTCCCCCAAGCAAAGCCTGCTGCCGCAACGAGGACTGCGGCGGCCGTCAACGAATCCAGTTGTGCGCCGACAAACGCTGCAATCGCGATGACGGCGAGGGCACCAACAACCATCGGCTCCTCCCTCACCCACGAACCTATGGCGGGAGCAGCCCATGCAGAAAGGAAATAGCCGAGTCCGGCCGCCCCGAGCAACACCGCAAGACTTCCGAAGCTGGAATCCGCGTCTCGGAGCGAAAACGCTATGAGCAGCACGAGGTACCCGTTGAGGAAGCGCACCCCGGCGGTCGCGAAGCGAGCCAGCCTGACCCTTCGAGGCACATGAGGTCTTCGTCGTTTCGCCGATGGAGTGCTGGGCCTCGCAACGGATGGCAACTGAATGGCCGACACAGCACTGACGAGATACACGACCATCGCAAACACCAGCACGGACGTCGCACCGAGAACGACTTCGAGGCCCGCCCCGATCGGAACCACGATTGCTCCAGCGATGACTCCGGCACGGGCCAACCGTGCGTTGGCATCGATCAGCTCATCCGCGTTGCGCACGACGACCGGCAGCACGCTGGCCCGTGAGATTCCGTGGAATCGTGACAACACAAGTGACAAAAACGCAAACGGGAAGAGCCAGAACGAATCAATCGTCAAGACCAAGCCAACGCAGACCGCAATGCGGCCGAGCGCAGAGATGGCAAGCCCTGCACGATATGAGCCGGGAGAGCGGTCGTACACACGACCGAGAAATGGACCGATCACAGCAAACGGGGCAAGTGTGATCAACAAGTACAGAGCGACGTTCGAGCGTGCCTCGGTCGACGGCACCGAGAAGAACAGCGAACCGGCGAGTGCGACGGCCACCAGGGCGTCACCGGCGACGGACGCAGCGTGGGATTCTGCCAGCCTGCCATAGCCGTGACCCCAGCCTCGAAACACTGATGTGAAGGCGGCGCCGAACGATCGGGCAAGACCCTGCAGCCTCGTTTCGGACCAAACAACGACCTGACGATCGGCATCATTGGTTTGGTTCGTGGCCATGCCATGAGGGTAAACGGGGGAAGGTGAATGCCAGAGGCATTCACCTCGGCTCACAGCTTTCAGCTTTCAGCTTTCGTTCGATGCCCGGTCGAGGCCCTCGATGATGAGGTCGAGACCGAACTCGAACGAGTCGCCAAAGTTGTAGCCGGGCTTGAGCACATGCTCCACCGTCAGCTCCGCCAGGTACGGATAGTCCTCAAAGACCATGTGAGAGGCCATCTCCTCAGCCACCTCGGCAAGTCCGTCACCACCGGTAGCCGGGAGCATGGCTTCCTCAAACGCAAACCCGTATACGAAACTGTCCAGGATGGCGTAGGCATGGGCGGTCAACTCAATAGACAGCCCGCCATTGCGAAGTGTTTCGAGCACCGCGTCATGATGGCGCAGACTGTTCGGCCCAGGTGATGTCCCGGACTCCATCAGGGGCGCCGCCCAGGGGTGCCTGTTCAGTACCTCGCGAACGGACACGCACCGCGCCCTGATCGCCGTCTTCCAGTCCTCGTCTTGAGATGGCAGCTGAATCTCGCCGAAGACGATCTCGACCATCCCTCCGATGATTCCCTCCTTCGAAGGGACATGGTGGTAGATGGTCATGGTCCCCACACCAAGCGACGCGGCCAATTTCCGAATCGTGAAGTCCGCCAGCCCGATCTCGTCGGCAAGCGCTACGCCTGCAGCAAGCACGCTGTCGCGGGTGAGGGTTGGTCGCTTTCTGTCTTGGCTCATCTCGTATTCCTCAGGATAGGGGGTTGACAGCCGTACAAAGTACGAGTACATTCTCAACATCTTATCGTACTAAGTACGAACAATCAAGGGAGTGTATCATGACCACGGAACTCGAACCGACCACCACTCAAGGGCAGGGCGCGACATCGTCTCAACCTGCTCTACCGAATACCATGCGTGCAATCGTTCAACGGCGCTACGGCTCGGCGGATAGCCTTGAGCTCGCCCAAGTCCCCCGCCCCGACTTCGGCTCCGACGAGGTCCTGATCGAGGTACACACAGCCGGGGTGGATCGTGGCGTTGTGCACCTGATGGCTGGCACCCCCTACCTGATCCGTCTGATGGGATTCGGGGTCCGTCGACCAAAAACACCCATACCGGGGATGGACGTTTCTGGTCGGGTCGTTGCCATTGGTGCCGACGTGGAACGGTTCCGGGTCGGTGACGAGGTCTTCGGCATCGCCAAAGGATCCTATGCCGAGTATGCGACCGCGACCGAGACGAAGCTGACCCACAAGCCGGCCAGCATCACCCATCAACGGG
>QQUL01000218.1 GCA_008501565.1 Armatimonadota bacterium | reverse complement strand
GTAGTCGGCGAGAAGGTCGCCCTGCGGCTGTCGTTTGCCGCCCTCGACGAGCATGAGGAATACAGGTCCGTCCCCGAAGTAGTCCGAGTCGATCGACACCTGACTGAGGTCGTACCCCTTCGTCGGACAATGCGAATACCAACCGACCTGGGGCACGTATCCGGACACAACACCGCAGGCGTTGTTGTCGGTGTTTGCATCGATGTTGTCTGCTGCTTCCTTGATCCGGGTGAACGATTCAGCGTTGAGATCGTTTCTGGCGTCGGCACGTCGGAGGCTGTCCACCGCCACGAACAGGCAAAGGACGACCGCAAGAGACACGGCAAGCGTTCGGTCAGGGATACGTGCCAGCGTGGCGATTCCGAATGCGCCGACGATCCACAGCCATGGAAGAACGGGGGAGAGGTAGCGCGGTTCGCCATGGAGGAGGAGTGACAGGGCCACGAACGTTGCAACGGCGATACCGAGGGCGGTCCACACGTCGCGGGACCGATCGCCACCACGAGCCGCGTGTACAGCCGCAACCACCATCCCGACGGCGAGGAATAGTGAAGCCGTGCCTCCGATGAGCAGATCTGAGAATCTGATGTAATTCTCGAACGCGAGGTACCACGGCAGATCGTTCAGCTCGGCAAGCCGGACAATGGAAGACCACGGGCTGATAGGTTCTCCGATTTGTGCCCATCCGGTTGCGGCAGGGACGAACAGGACGAGATATCCGGTGAACGCAGTCAGCGCTGCCGTGATACCGACGAGTGTCCTGGAAGCGAGAGCGGTGCTCCATCGCCACATTGTGATACCGATGAGGGCAATGCCGACAGGCACGACCGCCCCGAAGCGCACAATCGTCGCAAGAAAAGTCACCACCGGAACGGCGAGCATCCACCTCGATGCAGTCGACCGGTCGAGAGCGAAGACGTACACCGCCACGGCGACCATGCCGAGTGCCGCCCCCGGCACATCCGGCCACACCTGTGACCCCGATTGAAGGATCACCGGGGTCATCGCAAGCCCGAACGCCGAGAGGATCGCCGTTCGCACGCCGAACATCCGATGTGCTATGTATGCGGTCGCGCCGATCAACGGCACGCCGAACGCCGCAACGATGAGTCGCAGATACGGCTCGGTCGGGGACAGCAGCCACGCAAGCTGGAGCGTGAAGGGCAAACCGGGCGCCCGATAGGCATTCCAATAGAACACGGGTTCCATCCCCTCGACGAGGTGCCGTGCTCGGAGGCTGTAGGCGGCCTCGTCGTGCCCCAGTGGAGATCCTTGAAAGATCAGAACCACACTGAGAAGAACGTATATCCCGATGGCTGTGCCAACACCGAGGATCAGCGATCGAGTGTTCGCGTCAAGCGCTGGTCTTGGTCTGTCCTCGGCGGGGGTGGCCTGCATCCGCGCAGCCTAACCGCGCACGGGATAGGCACCCTTCTCAACGTCGGACGAAGGTTTCGGCGGCGGCGACGGACTACTTCTGCAGCGTGACCTCTGCTTTGTAGGTTTCGACGACCTCATCCGATGGCCCGATCATGCGAATGCGACCCTGATCGAGCCACATGGTTCGATCGCAGAAGTCAACGACATTGACGAGGGCGTGTGACACAAACACGATGGTTCCTGCGTTTTCGAGCAGGCCCTTCATCGTGTCCAAACTCTTCTGGCGGAACGACTCATCGCCGACGGCGAGCACCTCGTCGAGGAGGAGGATGTTCGGCTCGATCGCCATCGCGACCGAGAATGCCAGTCGCGAGAACATCCCTGAGGAATAGGTCTTGACCGGCCGATTGATGGCGGCGCCGATGTCGGCGTATTCGACGATGGAATCGAACTTCTCGTCGATCTCGGCCTTGCGAAGACCGGCCGCGAGTCCGCCGAGATACACGTTTCGACGACCTGACAGCTCCGGCTTCATACCAAGGCCGAGCGATAGGAGTGTTGATGTCTTGCCGTACACGTTCACCGTACCCGACGTCGGCTTGAGGGTCTTTGCGATCACTTTCAGTAGCGTGCTCTTGCCAGCCCCGTTCGATCCGATCACGCCGAAGGCCTCACCCTTGACGATCGTGAGGGACACGTCGTCGAGTGCGACGATCTCGTCCTTTTCCCGATGCCGTAGGTGACCGATGGATCGGCGAAGTGTCGGGTTCTTGTCGACGAGCGGTCGGAACCGCACAGTGACGTTTTGGATCGAGATTGCCGGATCGCTCACAGATACCTCGCCATCTTGCCCTCGTACTTGACGAACATGGCGATTGCAACAACGGCAATCCCGAACGCCCACAAGGCTGATTGGAGAAGATCGGCCGGAATGAAGGGAGAGCCAAGCAACGCGGAGCGGTACACAGATAGCAAGGGAACCATTGGATTGAGTGAGTACAGATTGACGGCCCAGCTCGGTAGATCTTCGAACTGGCTTGCGGTGTAGAGAATCGGTGACAGGTAGAACCAGATTCGGAGAAGGTGGGGGATGACGTTCGTGATGTCGCGGAAGGGAACAGTGATTCGAGCAGTGAACGCGGCCAGGCCGAGGTTCAATATCGACTGAATCACGAAGATGGCGGGGAAGAGGTACAGCAGCTGCAAGCTCGGCCACACATCCTGGCTAGGGCCGATGATCAGGTACAAGGCGGGGATGGAGGTCAGGAATCCAACGCTCGCCTCCAAGATGGCGGTGATGGGCATGATGAGACGGGGGAACTGCAGATTCACCAGGAGTTGACGGTTCTGGACGATCGCGTTGGCGCCTGTCGTGATCGATGTGCTCGTGTAGTAGAAGACGAAGACCCCTGAGAGCAGATAGGAGAGGTCACGCGAAATGCCAAGGATTCGACCAAAGACGATGTAGTAGACACCGCCCATCAGGAGCGGGTTGAGCACCCACCAGACAAGTCCAAGAGCGGTTGACGCGTTGCGGGACCGCAGATTCCCCATCGCCATGTACCAGGCGAACTCACGCCGAGCCCAAAGAGTTTTGAGGTAGCTACTTGCGCCCTGCACATAGCGGTGCGGCTTACTTTCGGTAGCTCTCATGATCCGGCCAGTGTAAGGGCGTCACGATCGATTCCCTTGACCGGGTCCCACGGTGAGTAACGCGGGCTCAACGGCTCGATTGCGGTGTCTCCGTCTGTCGATTCGCGAGCAAACGCAGCACAGCAGCGCCCTTCTCGAACTGGTGCTCGGTCATCTTCAGTTCCGGGAACTCCTCCGACCAGCGGTTCGCGATCTCCTGCTCCTGGTCCCGGATGAAATCGTCGAGCACCACGGTTGCATTCGCGGCCAACCTTGGTCGGAGCAAAGGAAGTGCCGGATAGCGAACGAGCGGGTGAAGGGTTCCGGGTGGTCCGTCGACGAAGACGAGCCCGATGTTGTCCAA
>QQUL01000382.1 GCA_008501565.1 Armatimonadota bacterium | reverse complement strand
AGGGGGATACGCATTGATTCGGCTCCAGCCGGCGCTGTCGGTGGTGCCCTGGTTCGGGACGACCGTGGTTGCACTGGGACTCCTGACCGCCCTGGCTGGCGGACTGGTCGCCTATGCACAAACCGACTTCAAGAAGGCGTTGGCCGGTTCCACCTCCGCCCAATACGGTCTGATGCTCGTTGCCGCGGGCGCAGGGTTCACAGCCGCAGGTATGGGACAGCTCACAGCCCACGCGTTCTTCAAAGCGCTGCTCTTTCTCGGTGCAGGCGTTGCCCAGCACGCAGCAGGAACCCTGGATCTTGGCAAACTCCGTCTCGGTAGGGCGTTGCCGCAAATCGCTGTCCTCTTCGGCATCGGTGCCGTCGCTCTGGCTGCTGTTCCACCGCTTGGGGCTGCATTCAGCAAGGAAGCCGTTCTGGCAGCTGCGGTGGAGTCTGGGGCATGGGTTGGCGCCGGAGTGGTGGTGGCCGGCATTTTGTCTGCCCTATATGCATCCAGGCTTCATCTTCTCGCGTTCGGCCGCGGTGACATAACAGAGGTCGAAGCCGGGCCAACCAGGGTCGAGACGGTCTCACTGGCGTTTCTGGCGGCTGCCACGCTGGCGCTCAGCTTGCTGTGGCTTCCCGGTGGGGAGGAGCTCCTTGAAGATCTGACCGGAGGAGACCTTGCCGAAGGGAAACCATGGGAGCTGCTCGTATCCCTCGGTGGGATCACGGCCGCAGTGGCCCTTGTTTGGACGCTGTTCAAACGAGGATCTCTGGTCACGGGAGGTCTCCCTGACCCGGTCAGGCGATTCATGGCCGGTTGGTTCGGTCTACCGGCTTCGGCAAAGCATGTGATCGTCGATCCGATGCTTCGTACGAGCCGTGGTTGGTCCAAGGGCGATGTTTCTGTCATCGACGGCGCAGTGCGGGCTTTGGCCGCCGCCGCGCTGGGGGCGTCGGGGGGTCTCCGTCGAGGCGTGGAGAAGTTGGTCGACGGCGTCGTTTGGGCATTGGCCGGAGGAACGGTGCGGACCGCAGACATGTCCCGGGATGTCGATGAGATAGGCGTGGACGGGGCAGTTGAAGGGGTGGCGACTGCTATCGGATACGGCGGACAACAGAGCCAACGATCCCAGAGCGGGATGTCTCACGATTACTACACCGTCATGGTCGTGGGCGGATTGGTGGCAGTAGCAGTGGCAGCGGTTTGGAGGTAGGCACATGTTGACTACAAGCATCGTTGTGCCGGCGATCGCGTCGGTGCTCATACTCGGTTTTCCACGGGGAAGGGAGCGGTTCACCCGGTGGTTCGCGTTCGGTGTCAGCCTTGTGCCCTTGATCCTGATGATTGTTGCGTGGATACGCTTCGAGGGAGGGCCGGGATTCGAGCTGGTCGAATCCGTTCCCTGGATCCCATCCATTGGTGTCACCTACCAGGTGGGCATCGACGGACTGTCCCTCCCGCTGCTCGCACTGACCGCGCTGCTCTTCTCTGCGTCGATCGTCTTTCCTGTCGATCTCAAGGGGCGAGCTCCTCAGTACTTCGCAGCCTTTCTGTTCCTTGAAGCTGCGTCACTGGGACTCTTCCTCGCACTCGACCTGATTCTCTTCTTCGTGTTCTTCGACCTCTCACTTGTCGGTATGTACTTTCTCATCGCCATATGGGGTCACGGCGACGCCCACCGCTCGGCGCTCAAGTTCTTCATCTACACCCTTGTCGGGTCGTTGGCGCTTCTCCTGGGCATCCTCGGGATCTATCTCAACTCGGGAGACACAGCAACGTTCGACATGATCAAGATCATCAGTACACAGCCGATCCCGGCGACCGGGCTCGCCTCGGTCCTGATCTTTTGGGCGATCGCGTTTGCATTCATGGTGAAGACACCTCTGGCACCGTTTCACACATGGTTGCCCCCGGCACATGTCGACGCCCCAGCACCGGCTTCCACGATCCTCGCCGGTGTCCTGCTCAAGATGGGCACCTACGGTTTTGTTCGCATCCTTTTGCAGGTGATGCCCGAAACCTTCGACCGATTTGCTCTCCCGATCGCGGTGATCGCCGTGATCAGCATCATCTACGGCGCCATGGTGGCCATGGCCCAGACCAACCTCAAACGTCTCGTGGCCTACACCTCGGTGAACCACATGGGCTACGTGATCCTGGGTGTAGCTGTGGCAGCCACCCTCGCGGCACCCTCAGAGGCACGCTCAATCGCCCTCACGGGAGCCACCATCGAGATGGTGGCCCATGGGTTGATAACGGGCGCGCTCTTCCTCCTCACCGGATCCGTCCTCGCCCGTGCAAAGACCTACGAAATGGGTGAGTTGGGGGGCCTCGCCGCCAAGGCTCCGGCGTTGACCGGCATCACCCTCGTGGCAGCTTTTGCCTCACTTGGCCTTCCCGGGTTGGCAGGATTCGTTGCCGAGTTCCAGATCTTTGCCGGGACGCTGGCGGTCTACCCGTGGCTTGCCGCGATTGGTCTCCTTGGCATCGTGATCACCGCCGCCCTGTTCTTGCGCATGGTGCAACGAGTGTTCTTGGGCCCGCTTCCGGATCGCTGGTCACTCTGGACCGATCTGGGACCATGGGAGATAGCGGCTTTGGCACCGATGATGGTGCTCATCGTGGTGATCGGCGTCGTCCCTGCATGGCTCATTGACGTGATCAACTCGGCCTCCAAATTCATGACCGGGGGCTGAGGTGCCAGAGATGGGCACACAGATGGTCCAGTTCCTCGGGGACATCCTTCCCGAGCTGATTCTGGCCGCCGGAGGCGTCGTCGTGCTGCTCGTCGCGTTGTTCACTCCACGAGGGTTCCAGACATGGATGGCGGGTGTCGCTGCGGCAGTGCTCGTGGCAGCGGGCGTCTACACCGTCTTTGATCTGATCGATCCGCCGGGAATGACGTTCTTCGGTACCCTGGCGGCCGATGGGCCCGGCCGCTGGACGACGCTGGTGCTGATCGTCACCGGCTTGTTGGTCATCGCCCTGTCGGTCGAGTGGTTCACATCGGACGCAAGGCAGGGGGAGTACTACTTCTTCATCGTGTTCGGCACCCTCGGAGCGGTAATCCTCGCAGGCGCTGCTGATTTGATGGAACTGATCCTGGCAATGATGCTGTCTTCGGTGGCTGGGTACAGCCTGGCGGCTTTCCACCGGCGCTCCAGAGCGTCCTCGGAAGCAGGGATGAAATACTTTCTCATCGGCGCGCTTGCCAACGCCGCGATGGTCTACGGGGTGGCCCTGATATTCGGGTTGGCAGGGACGACAACGTTCGAGCGCCTCGGTACCGGCCTCATCGACGCTGATCCGTTGGCGCTGTCTGTCGGCTTCGGCCTGGTTGTCATCGCCCTTGCGTTCAAGATCGGAGCAGTGCCAGTCCACCAGTGGGTACCCGACGTCGCCGAGGGAGCACCAGCGCCT